>JAQIBN010000106.1 GCA_027859095.1 Spirochaetia bacterium
ATTAAGTGACTATATTATTCATTATTATTATCATATATTTTATGCTCCTGGAAACAGGGATAGATTTTATGTTAGGAGAAGATTGGTTTTTCCACTATCTTTGACTGCAATCTCAACTCTTACCGGATTTCTCTCTTTACTGTTTATTAATGGATCAGGACATCTTCTTCTGGGCAGTATAATTTCTGCACGGGTCTTATTAACCTATTTGGGTGTCTTTCTCTGGTTGCCATATTTTTAATATAAACTTCCTTCTCATGATATTCTTCCACGTTTTGAGAAATTACAGGTACAGTTTTTTTCCATTATAATAAAAAAGCGTAGATTTATATATATTTTTTTACTGGGTGTAATAGGATGGGGGCTTTTCCTTTTGCCAAATCTTAAAATTGAACCCTATCCAATTGAACAGTTGCCTGAAGATAGTACAATTAAAAAATCAGATAAAATTATTAATGAAGATTTCTATGGAACTCTTCCATATTTTATTGAGATAGACACAGGTGGAGAAGGTCTTGTTTTAAATGTTGAATCTCTTAAGGAAATTGATAAGATCCATACTCTAATGGACAGCTCCAGATCTGTAGGATATTCATATTCTTTATTGACAGTACTTAAGCAGCTCAGTTTTTATTTTGAGGGTAACAGTAATTTGTTATTAGACGATACAGGTATGAACGCCTTTGTTGCAGAGCAGTATCTTCTTTATTATTCTTCCAGTGTAGATCCTCTGGAATATGAATCTCTGGTTAATTCCTCTTATCGTGTTTTTTCAATTAAAGGTCTTATATATTATAAGAATGTTGATACTCTAACAGAATTCTATAACCTTATAGATCATATTATCTTGTCGTTACCGGAAGGCTGGAGTTTAAAAGTTCATGGAATGGTAAGTGAACTAAAAGCTGAGGAAATTTCCCTTAAAAAAAACTGGGTTTTTTCATTTGTTGCTGGAAGTTTAATGATTTTTATCGTAGTTCTCATCTTTTATAAAAAACTGAGTTTAGCCCTGTTAAGTCTTATCCCTGGCATTATTAGTATGATTTTCTCATTTGGGTTAATTAGTTTAGCCGGAATCAGTATAGATGCTTTCAGTATAATTTTTGTAGCAATTATAATTGGATTAGTTATTGATTATAGTATTCATACCTTAGGTGCTATTGATTCCCTTAATAATTTAGATTCTGTTGAGGATGGTTTTTCTTTTATTATCAATTATAGCGGGAAACCAATATTTCTTAGTTTTCTTACATCAATATTTTCATTTTCTGTTCTTTTTTTATCATCCTTTAAAGGTGCAAGAACCTTGGGATTACTTCTTTTTTCATCATTATTGGTATCTTTTTTCTTGAGTGTTTATCTTCTTCCTATTATTATTCTTCCATACAAATTAAAAAAAGGAAAACTAACTAAAAAGGATTTATCATGAAAAAATATTTTATACTTATACAGATATTTTTATCTTTCAGTCTTATTGCTCAGAATATTACTGTAGAAAAAATTCTAGAAGGCTTTGAACATTCAACATATATTCCCAATCTTACTACATCTCTTTCAGTTAAACTTATTTCTGCAAATGGAGAAGTACGTGAGATAAAAGCGGATGCCTATCAAAAAAATATCAATGAAAATCTGGTCAGTCGTTTATTCATATTTGATTATCCGCCTTCTGTAAGGAATACAGGTATGTTAATTAATTCATTTCTTGATGGTAGTGAAAATGTTATGTGGATCTATCTTCCTGCTGTCAAAAGAGTTAAAAGAATAGCTCTTTCAACCTCCGGAGGCGGTTATTTTATGGGAAGTGATTTTTCATATAGTGATTTTATTTCTAAGTCTGGTGATGATTATACACATGAATATCTGGGGGAAGATACTTTGAATGGTACTGAATGCTATATAGTAAAAGAGTATGGTACTACTTTGAAGAAGCGTCAGGATACCAAAGTAAGCTATATGATTGACTATTTTAGAAAAGATGACTTTGTTATGTATGGAAGGGATTACTATGATTTAGCTGGAGAGCTTGTAAAGGAGTATAGAGTTAAAGATGTTCTTGTTATGGGGCAGTATGCATACCCCACAGTTATAGAGATGACAAATGTTCAAAATGGTCATAGTTCTGTGATAGAGATGACAAAAGCCAGTGCTGATGATATTCCTGATCGTTATTTTACAACCAGATTTCTTCAAAACAGGTAGGTTAAAATGAAAAAATTATTAAAGCAGGCAGGTTTTGGGGCTATTTTTTTCTTTATGCTTATTCCTCTTTTTGCTGTAGATTTTCAAGGTATTCTTTTTACTGATTATTATGGTGATATTGAACTTAGCACTTCTTATAATAATATTAGAAATCGCTACTATTTTCAGCCAACTGTTTCAGGGCATCTATTTGATTATGCTGTAAAATATCATTTATCAGCAAATCTGTTTTTCGATCCTCTTGGAAATCCTTCCCTTTATAATGCTGATAATTTTATTAAACCGGAAAATATTTTAAAAGAAGCATATCTAACTATTCCTTTATGGAATTTTGATCTTTCTCTAGGTCAAAAACTTGTTTCGCCGGGTATGGCAGATGTTTTCAGTCCTTTAAATATTATTAATGGAGAATATGCTTATAAATTGAGTCTTGATGATCCATATGATAGCAAACGGGCAGATTTAATGGTTCATCTTCAATATTACCCCAATTTTGATGATTCGATACAATTCGTATATGTTCCTTTTCCCAGACCTGATTATGAGGATACAAAAACAGTAACCATGGATCCAACAGGTATTGATGTTAATTTTCATTTTGGTTCTGATCCTTATTTAACTGATAACGGGCACTCATTTTTTATCAGTTATAATCATATGTCTCCCGGTTTTGATTTACAGTTGGATTATGCCTGGTATACTGAACAAACGCCTGATTTTGATTTGGATCAAAATGCTCCTCTTTCTGGATCAGTTTCTACATTATATACAAAAAAACATACCTTCGGAGGAGCCTACAGTACCAGTTTTAATGGTATTGCCCTTGTAGAAGAGCTAGCTGTCAATCTGACTGAGGATTTTGCCGGCACTGATATAGGTATTAAAAATTCTGATATTACCCTTAATTCACAAATTACCGGAACCCTATATGGTGGTGTTTTTGCACAGCTGAATCTCATTTATCAATATGTAATTAATTTTAACCAAAGTGATGAAAATTTCTCCATGTTTATCAAAGAGTTCAATTCTTATTTCAATCAACCACAACAGCATATTGCTTTTGCAATAGCTCATTTTCATAAAAGTTTTTTGCGTGAAAAACTATACTTGGCATTGAATGTGGCATATTTACATCCGGAATTGTATATTGCACCAAGAGTAAGCTACGCTCTTAGCGATAAAATGAAGATAGAAACCGGAGCAGATATAAAAACCGGCGAGCCTTCTGAGTATACTCTTGCCCGGGGTAATTTATCAGATAATTATTATATTCGTTTAAAGTATCAATTTTAGATAATTATCTATTTATTGTGTTTTTATTAACAAAATAATAACATGTAAACGATTACATAAACAGGAACCCGTGAGGAGTATATATGGATAGAAGTATACAGGATCAGATTTATACAGGGAAAACTATCTTTGGTATTGAAATTGGGTCTTCAAGAATAAAAGCAGTACTTATAGATCAGGATAACACTCCTATAGCCTCCGGTGGATTTGGTTGGGAGAATACTCTGAAAGATGGTATGTGGACCTATTCTATGGATGAAGTTTGGAATGGTGTTAAATCCTGTTATTCCAGTCTGTTAAAGGATATACAAGAGAAATATAATTTAAGGCTCACAAAAGTAAATGCTATTGGTATAAGTGGTATGATGCATGGTTACCTGGTTTTTGATAAAGATGGTAATCAGCTGACACCCTTTCGCACCTGGCGAAATAATATAACAGGTGAAGCCTCAAAAGAACTTACAGAACTTTTTAGCTATCCTATCCCCCAGAGATGGTCAATTGCACACCTTTATCAGGCAATTCTGAAGAAAGAACCTCATGTTGATAAAATTGATTACATAACTACTTTAGCTGGATACGTTCATTGGAAACTTACAGGACAGAAAGTTCTGGGAATTGGGGAAGCTTCCGGAATGTTTCCAATAGACCTGGGGGAAAAAGATTTTAATCTTGCAATGATTGATAAGTTTGATACAGCAATAATAAATGAAGGATATAATTGGAATCTGAAAGGGATTTTACCGAATGTTCTTGTTGCCGGAGAAAGTGCGGGATCTTTGACTTCTGAAGGTGCAATTATGTTGGATCCTTCTGGAGATCTGGAGATTGGCATATCCATTTGTCCACCAGAAGGTGATGCTGGTACAGGTATGGTTGCTACCAACAGTATTGCTGTACGTACAGGTAATATTTCAGCAGGAACATCGGTATTTGCCATGCTTGTACTGGAAGAGGATCTTTCCATAGTTCACCCTGAGATTGATCTGGTAACAACTCCTGATGGCAGTCTTGTAGGGATGGCACACTCCAATAATTGTACTTCTGATTACGATGCATGGATCTCCTTATTCGGACAGGTGGTTAGTTCCCTTGGATTTGATATTTCAACACCTGTTTTATATGATAAGCTTCTTGGTCTTGCTCTTAAGGGCGATTCTGACTGCGGAGGTTTACTTTCTTATGGTTATATATCCGGGGAGCATTTAACAGGATTCAGTGAAGGCCGACCTCTGTTTGTCCGTTCTTCAGATAGCAAATTCTCTCTGGAAAATTTTATGCGTACACAGCTATTTACGTCACTCTGTGCCCTTAGAACAGGGTTGAATATTTTAATTGATCAGGAACATGTTAAAGTTGATGTGATTAAAGGGCATGGTGGTTTTTTTAAAACACCTCTTGTTGGTCAAAAGATTATGGCTGCTGCTACTAATATCCCAGTCTCTGTTTTAGAAACTGCCGGTGAGGGTGGAGCCTGGGGAATTGCTCTTCTAGCATCATATATGGTTAGAAGTAATAAAAAGGAATCTCTTTCTGTTTATTTGGAACAAGTGTTTAAAAATAGCACCGGTACAGCTGTAAAACCGGATCCATCAGATGTAGCAGGGTTTCGGAAATTTTTTAACCGATATCATAAAGGGTTACCTATAGAACAGGAAGCTGTGGATACTTTGGGATAAACCTTTAAACATATTTCCGAAAATTAGCAAAACACTCAAGAACCTGTATATTGGTCATACTGGTTGCTGAGTGTTTTTGATTTGCAAAAATGTATCTAAGTAACCTTTATTTATAGTTTTTCATTATACTTTTTATTCTGTTTGCATGACCTTTTTCCTGATTAACAAGATCAGTAAATATATCTATTACATCTTTCGCAAGATCTGTAATAGAAATTAATGTTCGATAAACACTTTCTGTATTAACTTCTCTTTGATATGCAGCTTCCAGAATTGAAATGGCAGTTGGATTTTCAGGAATCTCCCTTGTTGCTACAAGCATTTTATGATCTGATTCTTTAATTTGAACTTTTATATTCATCTCTTCTGTAGATAGTTTTGTATTTTCAAGAAGTTTATTAATTCTATTGTAGTGACCCAGTTCTTCTTTTGATAATTCTTCAGCAAGGACCTTTAACTCATCATTATCAAATTTTGGAACCGCATCTTTATAAAAACTATAAGATTCCTGTTCTATATTTCTTGAATATTCAAGAATTTCTTTTACTGTAAATTCTTTCATAATTTCTCCTTTCTTATTAAGAACCATTATTCATAAAATGATTAATTCAGCAAGACATAATTTTAATTTGGTTGAATGATTATTAGTATACTAGTTTGATATGTTCAAATCTAATGTAAAAATACGATGAATTTTATTTATTTTACTGCCTAATTTTTGAATATCCTTAAGCATCATCTCTGTAGATTCAGCTATCTGAACAATTTCTGCTTCCTCGAAATTCCTACTTCTTACTGTTTTTGCAAGCTCATGGTAAAGCAGAGCATTACCTCCTAATCGCTGGTATTGGGGAAGTATCCCCATACCATTAAATAGAACTTTTTTTGTATTTTTTAAACCTAAAATAAGTCTTAGTATTCCCAAAGCTGTCAGTTTCCCATTATTTTTTTGTAAGGTTTTAGTTATGTCTGCAAAGGCAAAAAGATATCCAACTATCTCTCCATCGTATTCCAGTATTTTAATCAAATCCGGTGAAGCAACTGTCATTAAATCCTTTGTTACCTGGGCAAGTTCTTTATCAGATAAGGGGTAATCTTCAGGATGGTCTCCTAGTGTTTCATTATAAAGAAATGCTATTTTTTCTACTTTTTTAAGAATAGCCTTTTTGTTTTTAAATTTTATTACTTTAAATCGACCTCTTTCAATAACTTTTTCAGAGAGGGCTTCAATTCTTTTAGGAATATCAAATTTTCCAGGACTTATATCAGCTCCAATCACATCAAAATATTTTTCAAATCCAATCTTTTCCAGAATTTCTTTATAATATGAGAAATTATAGGGCATCATAGTCATGGGTGCAGGTAAATCATATCCTTTTATTAGTATTCCACTACCGCATGTGCCTCCAAATAAGAGGGGGCCATCCAGTAAATTTTGTCCCTGATTATTTCCCCACTCAGAGGCAGCTCGAATTAAGGAGTTGAAAACTTCAATATCTTCAATTGCATCGAGAAAAAAGAAATGGGCACAATTTCGCTTATGCTGTTCCTGATAACGGATATTGGAAACAACACATATTCTACCAACAAGTGTACCCTCTTTTTCAGCCAGGAAGAACTCCCCTGTAGAATGAAGAAAGAAAGGATGTTTTTTGGTCAGAATTTGCTTCATATCAATATCAAACCATGGAACCCATCTGTTTTCGTTCTTATAAAGTTCTTTTGGAAAATTGATAAAAATTTTAATAAAAGTTGATTTAGATTTCGTCTCTGTCAGGTTATGGGTAGTAATCATAATTTGTAATTATACCATTATCCCCAGGATTCTGCCCACAAAATAAAAATAAAATATCAGGAGTGTGCCACCTTCCAATTGATTTATCTTTTTGTCGTGAACCATAAATGAATAAATAAATACTGCTGCTATCAGAGTAGGAAGGGAGAAAAGTAATATGCTATGGGGAATATGAAGAGGGGAAATAAGAGAAGGTATACCCATAACAACAAGACCATTAAAAATATTTGAACCAATAATATTTCCTACAGCCATTTCAGGGTTCCCCCTTCTGGAGGCCGAAATAGTTACAAGTACTTCTGGTAGCGAAGTCCCCAGAGCAATGGCAGTAAGAGCAATTATATCAGTTGCAATACCCAATATGCTGGATAAAGCGATAACTGAATCTACAGTATATTTTGCACCAAAGAAAATCCCGGCTGAACTTAATATTATTAAGATAAATTCCTGTATTAAAGGTTTCTTCTTTTCTATTTCCTTATTAATCTTAGATATTTCAAAATCAATAGATTTTGTTTCCAGATCCGGATGCATAACAGTAAAAATAATATAAATAATAAAAGCTAGCAGACACAGTATTCCTTCTATCCTGGAGAACGATCCATCCAGAATCATTAGTGCCATTAATAGTGTCGCTGATAGCAGGAAGGGTATATCAACCCTCATTAAATCGTGTTTTATTGTAAAGTCTTTTCCTATAATACCGGCAATACCAAGGACCAGAAAAATATTGGTAATATTAGATCCAAGTACATTACCGATTACAATTTCTGTCGCCCCTTCTGTTGTGGCAATAATAGACGAAACCAGTTCAGGAAGGCTGGTGCCTACACCTACTATAATAACACCGGTTATAAATGCTGAAAGTCCAAAACTTAATCCAATCTTTTCTGCTGCTCCAACAAATAGATCAGAAGATTTAATTAGTATTGCAAGGCTTACTATAAAGACAGCAATCCAAAGATAAATAGACATTAGATAATCCTTAATATGAGTTGATAAGTGGCTTACTCTATAAAAAATGCAATCAGCCATATTCTCTAGTTATTGTTTTACCGTATTTTTAACTGCAAATTCAATACCTTCATACCTTGTACACTTATAACGGTTACTTTCTAAATATGATCTGTTTTCCTCAGTAGAGGGATTATTTAATAAAAGTATCTTCCCTTAATTCTCTAAAAGCAGTATTAAGTTCCTTCTGGGTGTTCATCACAATAGGACCCTGCCATGCAATCGGTTCCTTAAGAGGTTTTCCTGCAACAAATATAAATCTGATCCTGGTGGATTTTGTTTGAATCTTTACAGAATCACCTTCTGTGAAGATCACAAGCTTTCCTTCGGAAACATTTGTATTACCTGCGAAGAAACCTTCACCTTCAAATATATAGGCGAAGGAGCTGTAATTTTCTTCTACTGGAATTGTAAGTTCAGAATTACTTCCCAGTTCTATATCCATATATAAGGGCTGCATATATAAGCCCTTTACTGGACCCTGAATGCCTTCATAATCTCCGGCGATGACTTTGATTTTTGTATTATTGGATTTTATGAGTGGAATTGTATCTGAGGAGTATTCCTGGTACCTTGGTTTCGACATTTTTTGGTTGGCCGGAAGGTTTACCCATAACTGAAAGCCCTTCATAAGTCCATTTGTTACATGGGGCATCTCCTGATGAATTATTCCGCTCCCTGCGGTCATCCATTGAACGTCGCCACCCTTTATAACACCCTTGTTACCAAGACTGTCCTCATGCTGCACTTCTCCTTCAATCATGTAGGTAACAGTTTCTATTCCTCTATGCGGGTGCCATGGGAAACCTGCAATATATTCATCAGGATTATCCGATCCAAAAAAATCCAGCATTAGGAAGGGATCTGTTACTTTCATTACACCCTGATCAATAATTCGCTTTAATTTGACACCTGCCCCATCAGATGTTTCTTTCCCCTCTAAAATTTTACTAATCTTTCTTTCTGACATAAAAAATCCCCCTGTTTAGTTAAGATACTAAACAGGGGGATTAATAATCAATAAAAACTTACAAAAACTGTAATGTATACATAATTACTTGCTTGAAACTTATATTATTGCTAATTTAAATAGATGAATTTAACTATAATATCACTATTTATTGCTTTTCTGGGATATTCTGTTCAGAATATTTCCCAGGCATCACAGAAACTTGGTTTTCTCCGAATGAAGAAAGATAAAAAGATTGGTATAATAATTTGGGGAATAGCAACTATTGGCACAGGTTTATCAACAATAATCCTTCTTGCTGCAGTAAGTCTTGGTCAGGTAAGTCTTGTTGGCGCTATGGCAGGCACCGGACTAGTATCTCTTACCATATATTCCCGTTTTGTTTTAAAAGAGATTCCTGGGAGAAAGGAGATTCTAGGTGTAAGTTTAATTATAATATCAGCAATTTTCATTGGTCTTTTCGCTCAGGATACAGATGTATCAATAATAGTTTTAGATCTGTTAACAATAAAATTAATAATTGTTAGTTTCATTTATGTTTTGCTGTGGTTGGTCTTTCTTAAAAAAAAGAAAGTTCTTTGTGTAGTTCTTGGTGGATATTCCGGTGCTTTGGGAGGGTTTGTTTCCCAGTTTCAGAAGATATCTACATCTGGTTCTTTGGATGGGAAGTTTATTACAGGATCTATCTCCGGAATTGAAACTCTGTTAAATCCTTTTACTTTATTCTGGATCCTACTATCTATAGCTTCCATGACTGTTCTTCAGTTTGCTCATAAAAATGGACAGCCTATGCAGGTAATACCCTCTTTTTCTGCTAACTTCATTCTTATACCTGTAATGGGTGGTGTAACATGCTTTGGTGAGATTCTTCATCCTGTTCAATGGGTGGGAGTTGGAGTCATTATTATTGGAGTATTGATGATAACCATAAAAAGGGATGGCACACATAAAAGGCTATAAATAAATAAGAAGATCTGAACATTCATATAAATGTCCAGATCCTGTTATATTCCGACATACACAAGATTGAAAATAGAGATGCTCTACATACTAGAATCAAAGAAAGTGTAGTCTTTATAATCGCTTTTTGCATGACATTTAATACACATGCTAAGTTGGCCTTGCCTCGATATAGTTCCATCAGGTTTTGTCATTATATATTCCCAGTCACCATAATCACTCGAATAAGCACTTTCACGTTTTACCATAATTGTAAGATTGCTTAGATCACCTTTGCTTCCTTTATTATTCTCAAAGGATTCTTTCACAATAATGCTTCCCTCAGGAAATGGGTAGGCCTGATTACCAAACTCTACTGGCTGACCAATATCATTTACATATATTTCTCTAAAGCCCTTTGATCGTTCATGGGCAGCACCTAAAAACCCTGTTATATCACCGGTTATTGTTTCACCGTTTACTTTTGTCCAGGAAGCATAAGAGCTAAATTCAGATGCTTGTGTTGGGGTTAAATCTTCTGTGCCACCGCCTGCATACAGATTGAAACTTAGGATACTAAGAATGAACAATAAAATAAATAACTTTTTCACCTGATACTCCTTACATAATTATTACTTTATTTTATTCCTTATTTATTTAATAAGCAATTAAAATAATTACAATTAAAAGGGAAGTGCAATAATTCCAAAAAGAATTAACCCTGTTAAAACTGTGCTTAATATAAGAATTATACTAAACCATCCAATAGTTTTATGGAGTTTTCTCAGCAGTGGTTTTTTTGAATTGTCTGTTTTTTTGCTCATAAACCGAAATCCAAGTATTGGAGCTGTCAGTGCAATAAGAACTGTTACAAGCCCAAAAATTGTGTGAGGTATGGTAAAATGAACACCACCTCCAGTCTGAACAACATAGAATATCCAGATAAACCCCAGCATACCTGAGGATACTCCGGAAATCATAAGCAGTTTATGAACCTTAAGCCATTTTGGATTTCTTTTTTTGAAGTATTTTGCTGTAATAATTCCTGCTGCTGCAAAAACCAGAAATCCCATCATAAGAATCATATGCAGCAATATTTGTGAATAATAAGACATAGTAACCTCCAAATTAATTATAAAACATAAAAGTGGAAGTAGAAAAGAGGTGGAATGTCATATTTTCGCTTATTCGACTGTGGTTACACTGCAGTCTATACATTTATCTTCACTAATAATATTTAGACGGATCAAAATGCTAAATATCCGGCATCCTGCACAAAACTTAAAAAAAGTTTCAAGAACCGAGAATGTTAGTAATATTCCTGTAATATAGATCATTATTGCTGTCTGACCTATTAATCCAAAAATTCCTGCAGCCAAGGATAATATTACCCCTATAGAAGCTGCAAATTTTTTAGGCCGCAAAAGAATTATTTTATTTCTGAATGGAAGAATATCAGCAAGAAATTTCCTCGAAATAATTGCTAAAGGGCTATATTTACTATTAATAAGTGCTCTTAGGATGAAATCTGCACTTAATAAAAGCATTAAAATAGGTTGTTTAAAAAGTATTGCGAAAGTAGAAATTAGTACTACTTGCAAGGCAATTGTTCTAACATTTTGTTCTTTGACCCTTTCGGGTATTTTATTGTTGTTCATGTATACTATATAATAAACATTAGATAATTAGTCAAGAATATAAATTCTAAAATTCTATCCAATTTGTATAAGCTTTAAATTTCAATTATACTGGACTAATCAGGAGGCTTTTATGACGAATAATGATATTCTGAAAAGGATAAGATACGCATTGGATTTAAGTGACTTTTCAGTATTAGAGATGGCAAAAAATGGTGGTAAGGAAATTACCTC
>JAQIBN010000021.1 GCA_027859095.1 Spirochaetia bacterium
ATCCAGTGAAAAAGGGTATTCTTTCCCAATTGGAGCAGCCATTGCTATGGGATTATTACCTGTTACCGATTTTTTATTTCCGGGCATTCCTATATTGGGAATTACATTAGTTGTCACAATAGCCAGCATCCCTGATTCCGCAGCAAGCCTGGCATATAGAGAAGCTGCACCAAAATGATTGCTGTTATTTACTACAACCATTCCGATACCAAATTTCTCTGCCTTGGTAATAGCTGCTTTTATAGCTTTTGTACCGACCACATAGCCCATACCGGCGCCACCATCCACGAGAGATATAGGTCCATCCTCCCCTTTTATAAAACGGAATTCCGGATTTGCCTTTACAGCTCCGCTCAGAATCCGGTTGATATATGCAGCTGTCCTGAGAACTCCATGAGAATCCACACCCCAAAGATTGGTTTTTACAGTACAATCCGCACAGATTCCAGCATCTTCTTCCGGTAAACCTGCCCTAGAGTACATCTCTTTTATATATGCTTTAAGCTTTTCCGGAAGAACGGTAATTGATTCACCCATTGTTTATCCTTTTAAAATCACAAATATTTGACTACGCAGTCATCATTCTATCACAAATAATATCTTTGTCTATATGTTTAGAAAGAAAAATCGTATTTTTTTTGCGATTAGCAAACCAATACTTTAAAGCACTGAAAATCCTTGAAATGACAGGCACTCCTATGGGACGACACCTTGCACTTCTTTATAAAATTATTATACTTATTAAAAATTCAGGAATGAAGTATTGAAAATAATTACCTACGGCCCCAGGGAGAAATAAATGGAAATAAAAATACTGGAACATATAAATCTAATTACTTCGAACCTTGCAGAAATGGAAAAATGGTACTCAGATATTTTGGAACTGAGGAAAGGATACAGGCCGCCATTCAGTTCCAGAGGTGCATGGATGTATAAGGATGAGGTACCACTAATCCACCTGGTGGAAGGTGACAAATCTCCCCGGTTCCCAATTCCGCAGATGGAACATTTTGCCATGCGTGCATCCGGACTGAAAGAGTTTCTGGAACGTCTTAAATTGAAAGGCATACCATACAGCACTGCAAGGGTTCCGGTACTCGGAATCTTTCAGGTTAACATATCAGACCCGGAAGGCAATAATATGCACCTGGATTTTCCTCCCGAAGAGGGAGATGCCATGCAGCTTAACCCGTAAGATTCAGCTGCTTCTGTATACGACACTGTCCGGGAAGGCTCTATTTATAATGGGAAATATCTGGACAACCATGTATTTAAATGAGTGGAAACTAAATCATGTTTTTCCAGAGAGGAAAGATGTCCGCAGTTATCAATCTCTATTCTTCTGCTTTTAGAAATCAGAGTCTTAATATGCTGATGGTACTCCTTCGGACACAATTTATCCTCTTTACCATGGATTATCAAAACAGGACAGTTTACACTCCCGAGAGTACCAGAATAATTCCGTCTTAAAGAAAGGGCTTCTGCATGAGAGCGAAGCCTATTTAGTCCGTACTTTTCTGCCATATCATAAACAGCATTTCTTATTAAGGGATCTCCGGTACGGGAAGGATGTACCAAAAAGGGAAGCAACTTTCTTAATGACATCTCTCCCGGACCAATTTTTTTTGCCAATTCTACCAGCTTGTAGCGTTCTGCCGAAACAGCTTCAACTTCATCCCGACAATTTGTGTCCAGAAATACCATACCTGATATACGGTCCGGATGCTGCCGGTACATCTCCATTGCAGCAATACCCCCCATCGAAAGACCAACCAGAATAACACTCCCGGAAATCCCTTCCCATAACACTCCTGATATCTCCTCCATTGTAATACCATCAGGTAAAACCAAACACTTTGAAGAATAATTTCCAGCTAAATTTTCCTGCTGATAAGAAAATAAAAGCTCTGTACAAAGCAATCCGGGAAGAAATACAATTTGAGTCATTATAAAATTAAAGCCTTATTTCCGGAGGGCTTACATTGTCTCCGTTAACAACACAATAGGTATAAGTTTCAGCTCTTAATCCGGTCAGTGAAAAGATACTATTTGTCGGCATGTCATATACATCCCCTGGACCAAGTGTAATAGGCATCAAATCAGCATCCTGAAAGCTTATAAGGACATCTCCAAACAAATTAATAAGCACCTGTTTTTCTTTTCTGTAATGCATAGGCACTTTCCCTCCATTGGTCATGCTGTAGGAATAAATACAGACCCCATCTTTACTTTTAATGTTAAAATTATCTATATGGGAAGGATGGCCGCTTATATGGTAGCATTTAAAATCACCAGCCTCGGTGAAAGAGTTTTTCCTGGAATCTCTTTTTGCCCAAAATAATACATAATTCATCATTTCTTCCAATGAATAGTTATTCAGGGCAGCTACTTCATCCCGACTCATAACAGGTAAAAGTTCCACATCCTCCGGAACAGGATCACCTGCTTCAGTATCCGCCAGAGTTCCATCTTTTCGCAAAAAAAGTCCATGTCTTCGCCCCTCAAGTATCACATTTGGATGACTTATTATGCCTCCTCCGCATGTATCTCCGCCTAAAACAGTAAAAAGGAAGCCGTTGTCATTACCGATGACCTCAAATCCCCGAAAACAGTTAACGGGCACTGAAATAATGTCCCCCGGCCCAAGAACAGCTTCAGATTCTCCGTTTGTCCCCCAGAAAATCCGGAACTGCCCTTTAAAAATCATGAAGATTTCTGCAGAAAAATGGGTATGCAAGCTGTTCACTACACCAGGGGGCTGTCCGGCGGCACCAATATGGAAACCTTCAGTTTTTTGTATATGCACAGGCTGACGGGAATCCTGGGAGACACCTTTACCAATTATACAGTAATTTTCTTTTGGACTACTGCCAGGAGTTCGTGCATCCACAAATGCGGCTCTTGCATATTTTAAATCAGCAAATCGAACAAGGTGATTATTTGAGTCGTAATTCATTTTTTCTCCTGAAATCAAATTATGTTTTTAAAGATCCGTAGATTTTTTTATTTTTGCTTCATCTGCTCCAGCATATCAAAATCTTCATATGTTACTGTTTTGTAGCCTGGAGCAGGAAATGCCTGAAATCCCCGGCCTCCATCAATGTATATTGACTGGCCGAAGATAAAATTCGAATCTTCACTGGCCAGAAAAACAGCAAGCTTGCCACATTCTTCGGTTGTTCCGTATCTTCCAATAGGAGTTCTGGAGACAACGGTATCACGAAGTTCCTTTGAAGATCCTACCCGAAAGGCAAGTTCGGTAGCGATTGGACCAGGTGCCATGGCATTAACCTTTATTCCATAAGGGGCAAGATCGACTGCCTGAACCTTTGTGAGCTGTTGAACCCCTCCCTTAGAAGTGGTATAAACCATCTGGCTGTTCAGTCCGAGGTATGCATTTACCGAAGATACATTTATGATGGCACCGCCGTCTCCCTGCTTAACCATCTGCCTGGCTGCATACTGCACTCCAAAAAAAACACCTTTTAAATTTACATCCATAATTCTATCATACTCCAGGGGAGTTATGTCCAGATAAGGAGTTTTATATGGATCATTGGTACCTGCATTGGCCACATAGATATCCAGCCTGCCAAACCGCTCCACAGTCTTATCGATCAGATTCTGCAGATCATCCGTAGAGGCAACATCACAGGGGACATAAATTGCTTCGCCGCCCAATGCTTTAAGTTCCTCTAAACCTGCAGCTCCGGTCTCGGGATTCCGCCCTCCTATGACGACCTTGGCACCTTCTTTTACAAATTCCGCTGCAATCCCAAGACCTATTCCCTTTGTACCGCCTGTAATAACAGCCACCTTATCTTTTAACTTCATATTATAATTCTTCCTTTATAACAAAATTTCCAAATTGCCCTAATACATGATTATACGGGTACAGCATGCTATTGCTGAAATAAATTCTTTTATCAGTCAATCTAGTCCTTCTATTACAGTTACGATCTTCTCTGCTTAATTATTTCAATAGATCCTGACCATGCCTTTCCGAATGATTCCCGGAATAAAACTACGGGTCCGAACTCTTCATACTCATCCGGTTTCAAGCCATTAATCATCCATCCCCGAGTAAAATCCTCCACTTTTTCCAGAAGCTCATCCAGAACAGAATCTGCAGTATTCATATGGAACCGGTCAAATACCGGCAGATCCTGCTTAATCAGCTCCACTGTTACGTTCATCCATAAGGCGGCGTACTTTCCTGGCAATTATCATACCTGCCTGACTCCCATTACTTCGGTAGCATTAATTGGAGCACCCTCAGACATCAATACTTCAATAGCTTCCAGACCCGCTTCTGTTGCCGGTATTTTACACATTATGTTAGGTCCAGCTTCCCGGTTAAATCGCGCATTCCTGATTAAATTCTCAACATCTTCCTTAAACGGATTTCCCTGTATACTAACATATCCATATTTTCCATTACTTTTTTCCCAGAGCGGGAGAAATCGTGTAGCTACACCACTTACAAGTTCACGCTGAAGTGTTTCCTGAACTAAATCATTATTTTCCGTTGTTTGAAGTACTTTATTTAAAATTTCAAAAGCATAATCCTTCTCAATATTATGGGTCAACATTTTATAGACATAGGATGGGTTTTGTGTACACCCCACAGCTCCCGCGTCCATGGCTATATCAGCCTCGTCTCTTGTTACATTGTTAATCCAGAATCTGGTCGGTGTTAGGGTTCTTACTCTGTGAAAATATCCATTTACCATAACTGTACTCTCCTTATATTTTATCTAAAAAAACTCTGCTGATATTAATCCATAAAAATTCTATATACTGATGTTCTTGCAGTAACATAAAGAGTTCTCTCATCATCTCCCCAGGTTAAATTAGCTGCAATTTCCGGTAATATCATTCTGCCCAGACACAGGCCGGTGGGATCAAAAATATAGATACCCCCGGGACCGGTACAGAAAAGATACCCCTCCTTATTACACTTCATTCCATCCACAACGCCTTCTCCCCCACCCTCAGCTTTAGCCCAAATACGTTTATTGATGACAATTCCAGTGGAATCCACATCAAAAGCGGTAATTGTACCAAAGGTACTGTCGTTTACAAATAGAACACTTTCATCAGGGCTAAAGCATAGTCCATTCGGAAGGGTAAACGAATCATCCAAAAGAAGTAAATTTGAAGTTTTATCATCGTATTTAAATACTCCCTGAAAAGACAATTCCTGGGACCGTGGAATTCCAACCCTTGAAGATCTGCCCGGTAGTGGATCAGTAAAATAGATACTTCCATCAGACTTCACAATTACATCATTTGGACTGTTCAGGGCTTTCCCATTATAGGATTCGGCTAAAACGCTATATGTGCCTGTTACCAGGTCTGTTCTGCTTATCCGGCTTGTCCCGTGCTCACATGTCACAAGACGCCCCTCAGTATCCAGAGTATTCCCATTAGCCAGATAGCTGTTCGGTCGAATCATGGTAATTCCATCTTTTTCTGACCAGCTGTAAAGAGCGTTGCCCGGAATATCGCTGAATATCAGTTTTTTTTTATCCCTGATCCATACAGGGCCCTCAACAAACCTGAAATCTGTGGCAAGTATTTCAATCCCCGGCGATGTACCTGTTACTTTTAAAAGATCATCTGAGAATTTTTCCAATCTAATAGTATTATGCTGACTTTCCATTTTTCTATCCCTTCAAATACCAGCTATTCTGTCAATTCATCTCTAGTACTTTATATATTGACTACGAAGTCATTATTATATAACGATTTTATTTTTTGTCTAAATAATTTTTACAAAAAACCTAACTTTAATAAATCAAAGAATTTACAGGTACCAACTGCATCAAAAAAACAAAACTTCACATGGATTATGAGCTTTCTTTTCGCTCTGCAGTAAAAAATTGGAATCTGGATAAAATAAGCATATCCTCCAATATCTGTATAAACCCGGATACAGTTTATTCTTCCCACCCTGCACTCCCTGGATTCCTGACAAATTCCTTTTTTGCTGCCTTTCTGGAATTAGTACTTCCAATTTATGCTAATAAATCTTTAATATTTGGAATAATCAGGTAGTATCATCCTGGATACAGGGTCCTTCGCGTCGAAATAATGTAGACTTTGTAGATACTCAGTACAGTATCCCAGGTCACCTGCCTGGGATCATCTTCAAACAGCTTGTTTTCTACCAGACTTTGTTTATTCCGTCAGGATCTTTCGGATTGCAAATTCTGGCTGTCCTTTCGAAAATATTTAATCCTAAATCATTCAAATAATAGGGCAGATCTATAAAGCACCAGTTTTCGGATATTTTACCATCCTTAATATAATAAATATCAATATCACCTCTTAAGCGGCCGGGTGTTCCACTGGAAGGAAGCCCAAGCCATCCTCCGGTAGAAGTAACTGTCATACTGCTATAGAAGCAGACAAAGTCGCCTTCTGCGAAATAGGAATTAATATCTTCCACAGTTTTATCAGTCAACTGCTTTCTAAAGGGCATTTGATGCTGCATCTGATAACGGGGAATAGTATA
>JAQIBN010000202.1 GCA_027859095.1 Spirochaetia bacterium
ACAGACGAGAGCGGAAGCACAGAAAACTTCTACGGAGAACTGGGAGAAACAACACAAGTCAGTAAAACTATTAAAAGGCTGGCACCATTGGAAGATGACAAGATCGCCAGCTTTAACTACACCTTTGACTACCAGGGAAGAATGCAGAACATAAGCTATCCTGATGGAGAGATAGTAAGCTATAAATACAATAGAGGTGGTGAAGTCGAGAAAGTAAGCTCTACTCACAACGGCCTTGATACAACATACATTGAAAATATAGGCTACGACGAATACGGACAAAGATCATACATAAAATATGGAAATGGAATAGAGACGAAGTATACCTACGACGAAGACAGACGCTGGCTTAACAACATAGAAACCCAGGGTGCTTTTACTACTCTGCAGGATATAGACTACACCTTTGACAGAACAGGGAATATTCTATCCATAATAAATATCTCCGGGAAATACACTACCAGCCAGAACTATGAATATGACGGTCTTTACCAGCTGACAGGCGGACAAGGATACTTCGAAGACAGAGAGTACGGCTATACAAGGGGAACATCCATTTACACCCAAAACTTCAGATATGACAACACAGGAAACATTCTGACAAAGACAAGCAGCAATCAGCTGAACCCTTCCGGTGGAGTAAGCGCCCTTAACTACGATAACAACTATACCTATTACTCTGATAAACCCAAACAGACCGAAATAATAGGGAATTTATGGTATCTTTACGACGGGAATGGTAATATGATAGAAGAACGAGCCGGTGGCCACAGTGCAGAAGGAATAGAGGGAAGCGGTACTATTACAACAAATGGGAATATATCGGAAATGAACAGAGGAATAGCCCTTACAAGAAATACTGCTCCGGAAGATACTACCTATAAACGTACCTATGTCTGGGACGAAGAAAACCGCCTAAAGACAACAATAGATTCACAAACTGTAGAATACCGCTACGACAGTACCGGTGAGCGGACAAACAAGATGTCAGAAACCGGCAGTGAGACCCTCTACTTCAACAGCATGTGGCTAGCCACAGAAGACAGTTACGACTTTCGCAATAGTAAAAACATCTACCTTGGTGAGACCAGGATTGCTACAAGATTGAACATGGAAAGTGATCCTTCTACAGGGTACGAGGCAGTTAACACTTACTACTATCACCCTGATCATTTGGGTTCTTCCAATATTGTGACAACCCCTGACGGAGAGGTTTTTGAGCACATTGAATATGCGCCGTTTGGTGAGATTTGGATTGAAAAGAGTGACGATTTGTTTGATATGATTCCCTATAAATTCACCGCAAAGGAACTTGATGAGGAGACTGGTAACTATTATTACGGGGCAAGATACTTAAATCCAAGGACTTCAAGGTGGATTAGCAGTGATCCAGCTGGAAGTGATTTGATTAATCCGATGGAGAATGGAAAGCCGAGAGAAGGATATTCAATAATCGAAGCAAATAACTGGTATAGCTATGCAAACAATAATCCAGTCAGGTACACAGATCCCACTGGGAAGGAAAGTGAAGAACCACAAAGTTTACGATCATCATTAACAGCTTTGGGAAAGAGCTGGAATCAGTTGATGTCTACAATTAAATATGGTGGATTGGTGAAACAAAATAGTAGCCGGTTAAATCCTGAAGGAAGTTCAGCTTGTAATTATAGAGCAATACAGGCAGCTGCAGAAATACATGTTGGAAAGAAATTGACACCGGGGCAAATAAATGATGCAACAGCTGATTTGTATGAATCAGGTGCATTGGTTGATGACCGAGGTGGCCATTACTTTGTTAGTGATCCTAAAGCAGTACTAAATGACACATTAAGTAGACTCGGTTCTGCTGATAAAGGCGAAGTAGGAAGGGAGGTATCTAAATCTGAGATACCAGGAAATGCAGGTGCAACAATTGTTAGGGGTACCACTCCAAATAATAATCCACATTCACAACTTGGAGATAGCAAAGGTAATCCTGTGTGGGATCCTTATCATAAAGATCCTGTTCCGTTAACGGATGCGAAGTATAGACCAATATTCTTTTATAAGGAGGAGGAATAGGATGAAAAAGATAATATTCTTCTTGGTTTTTACATTATTACTAACTAGCTGTTTTGCGGGACAGAGGAAAATTGAAGGGCTAACTGATGGAATTTATAGTATATGCTCCGGTATTTGGACAAGTGAACCAATTGAAAATAGAAGAATTACAGGTTGGAAAACCAGCTGGGGTAGAGCGTATGGGAATACATATAGTCTATTAATAGATTTACGAAGTAGTGAAGACATAGATATTTGGCCTGATATGGGTGCCATTGTAGTTAGGAAAGTAGAAAAGATAGATAAGAATACAATAAAGTTTACAGTCGATCCTATTGGAATATCTTATCAAACTGATGATGGAAAATTTAAGCCAATAATAGGCCAAATGATAATAATGCATCTGTTGCCTAATAATTGTATGTGGATTGACTCGAGAGATGATCGATTTGGAGCCGGAACACTTTTTTATCTAGAAGGACCTGATCATATCTATAAGAAGGTAAGTGGCCCTGATGTTGAACCGCTTTTTACAGAAAAATCAGATGAAAAAGAGTTTATGTCACCTCCATGAAGGTGATGTAAAATTACAGAAATAGCCGAATAACTTAGTTGAGCTGCCCGGCTTCTTAACTTTAAAGGGCTTTGCTATTCGGTTGTATCAGAAAGAGTTTGTTGGAACTGTTGGGTCAGTTCCAACGAATATTCGACTGGAATTTGTTGATCACAGCAGATCCTGTTAACCGCCACACCGGCTTCACGGTCTCCACAAAGCCTGTAAAAATTTTCACTTTAACGATACAATTAAAAAAATCACAGACATTGTTCCGCCCTTAGAAGCCTCACATTAAATTCACCTGCCTGGTCGTTCGTTCCTCACTGCTCGGCTATGCATCCCTACCCAGTACGACACGGCTGACAATTCCCGAAAAGAATAAAAGTAAATCGTTTTGTGTTTTCGGGTATTGATGCGCACGGAACCGGTCGGGAACGGCGATCGAGACATCCATGTCTCTCCCTGGACATAACTCCCGTTATGTCCCATACCCTCTTTTGAATTAAGTAAGCATTTGTTTTGGCAGTTTCTGGAAAAAAGTTTCTACAATAACTACTGCTGCCATTCACGGTTCCGTGCTTTGTTTTTGTATCCGGCTCGGGAAGATGTGATTAGTATTACAACTGGGCGGGAAGATTATCAGTTAACGGTTCAGAAATAGCAGCAAGCTGCCACCCCCGGACGCATGGGCGAGCAGTGAGCCTGCGAACGACCAGCCCCCGACCCCGTGGTTGTTTTAGTGTGATCTGGACAGTCAACAACACAATTCTCATCCAAACAGACCTGACTGGTTAAAAACAAAATCAGGTATTGTCGTATAGCTCCGCTATGCGCAGTTCCTGTGGGATCAGAGTGGCTGTTTTTAAAGAAAACTTCCGGAAACAAGGCTAAATTTCGCTACAAGGCCGGCCTTGTACGAAGTTTGCCGGTCAGTTCCCTATAAAACTTAACAAGTTATATTTTAAATAAATCTTACAGGAGAAGTCTGAAATATTTCAGCAAGTTTGTGAGCATTCGCCTTACTAATTCCTCTTGTTCCCCTTTCCATGGCTGAAATATTTTGTTTGGCAACTCCCAATTTATCCCCGAGTTCTTTCTGACTAATATTTGCTCTTTTGCGGTAACGTTTAAGTGCATTACCAGGTAAATGCGTATTGGAATGTTCCAAATACCAACTGGTATCTGTAATATCTACAAAGTCATCATCATCATTTATTATTTCAACTTTCTGATAATTATCAGTTAGAAACTTAATCAATTTTTCAGGAATATCATCTCCAGATATCTCAATATGGGGCTTTTTCACGACTGCCAACATAATACACCTCCAATTCCAGTTTATTCTCAGAAAGGACTCTCCAACATGCCACCCAATGGTAACTTAGATGGCAATGGAATTCCGTTTTCTCCTTATTCAAGGGGCTGAAATTCGGCCAACCCTTCTGGATAGGTCCTCTTAACCGTAAATCTTCCACCAGATCATAAAAATCCAGCTGTCTTGATTTAGGTATTTTTACTATATTTTTCAAAACACTTTTTTTAAGTTGGATATTATACACATTAACAATGTAATACAAAATAGATTACTTTGCAATATAAAATATATTGCTTCGACCATTAAAAAAAGGCAGCGGTTTTACCCGTTGCCCGTTATAAATTTTTTCCAGGCTAGAAAAGTGTTTCTGAAATTGAAAAGATATCCGACTTTTAAGTGGGAGATGGAAAGGTAATTTAATAGCTGAGCTTCGGCAACAGGATTTATAGACTTTACAGCCTTAAGATCCAAAATAATTTTACCGTCTACAATAATGCCTGCAAAGAAATCGCCTACCAGTTGATTTCTGTGAAATACCCTTAACGGAGCCTGAAGAACCTTATCTGACAATTCTTTGTAAAAGAGTTTTGACATTTGATAGCTCCTTGTTTTCTATTACACAAACCTGTTCTCTCGACGAAGAGTCAAGGTCGAAGAGTGAAGCGTGCCTTTACACAGAGGAGAAGAACGGTACAATTAAAAAACCAAGGAGCAGGTTACAACCCTGATAAAAGAACCAAAGCAATAAGACTTTCTTAAGATCCCAGAGGTAAACCCCATATAAACCGTGCCCACCCCATATCTTTACCCCATACTACCGTGGTTAAAAAAGAGTTTGGATAAAGGCTTGAAACTTAAAAATGGAAACAGTTATGAATTTCGAGCGTAAAGGATTGTAGAGGAAATCCCGCACCGTGAAAGTATGTAATTGTAGAGACGTTGTATTTAATTTTTGAATCCGTTCAAAACAAAATGTAATCTCTTAAAAACAAAGCGGGAGGAATTGGAACGGAAAGCCTGACCTGAGCGAAGCGAAGGAAACGCCCAGAAGAAACAGTCACAGACGAGAGCGGAAGCACAGAAAACTTCTACGGAGAACTGGGAGAAACAACACAAGTCAGTAAAACTATTAAAAGGCTGGCACCATTGGAAGATGACAAGATCGCCAGCTTTAACTA
>JAQIBN010000229.1 GCA_027859095.1 Spirochaetia bacterium
CCGGTACTAGGCTTAAAATTGCCTGAATCTCCAATAAAGATAATGCGCCCCTTGCGTTTTCTTTTGACTGTTTAGCTGTTGATAGTTTTTTAACACTTAATAATTGATAGGGTATATTATGAATACTGCAATGATACTTCAAAGGCACACTAAGAACATAAAAAATCTTGTTTATCATTCCGGGTTGTAATCGCATCAATAATTGATTCCTGAATTTCTCAATATCCACCGGTTTTAATTCTGATAATCTTTTAACTGTCCAGGGTCTAACCTGATAATATTTTTTAATAATATTTGTTTTTTCTGGAAGGTATTCATCTTCCAGGGGTTTTCCCTGATTGATTTTATTCTGTAAAAATAGAGAACCCGGTGTATATGCCTCTTTAAGGAAGTCCGATACTTTCGGATTATCTTCATTTTTAATACTCAAATGTAGTAAAAGTTTAGGAACTTCTACCTTTGCGTATTTTTCAGCCTGTTTTTTTGTGGAAAAATCAGTTGATAAGGTTTTTGAATATCTCCCTTTGTCCTGGTTCCATGCATACCGGATATAATACCTAATACCTGTATTTGTTTTTCGTTTCAGTATAGAAAAGTCGCTTCTCACAATTCGGCCTCCTGTTTGCCGTTATTCCTGAAAGTATAGAATCCAGGGGAAGGGATAGTTCAGGAATATCTATCTTTCGATCGAAGTAATTAGTTCCGATCTATTCCCCGGATAACCCATTTTACTATAAAACTCCTTTTTTTTAAATACAGAAAAGAGGGCTATCAGTAAAAATCCTTATTGTTGACTTATCCAGTAAAGCCGGGTAGACCTCTAAGGCCTTTTGTTTTTCCTGTTCAGAAAGCAGGCGGCTTTTTCCAGACTCATCATTATGAATGGCGAACCCTTCAATATATTTTTTTATGTAGAACATTATAGACCCCCTTCAATTGGATTATTCTGGCAATCCCTGCCGTAATTAACTAAGCTGCAGGTCTGGCAGTCTCCTTCATTTTGTGTACAGTAATCTGGTTTTTTTGTGATTGCTTTAAATGTTGATAATCCCAGCGTTTCCGGTCTGTTCAGGTATTTGGAGGATACACACAATGTGACGCCAGTATGCTTCTTTATTTCATCTTTGGCAAATTGCACAGCGCTTTCAATGGTTGTAAACTCTTTTAGTAAATCTACCTTGCTGTAATTATACCGGGAATAAACTGCCGGATTCCATTTTCCATCAAGTCGCCTTTCCATAATGCAAATGTTGTTGATTTCTTCCATGATTCTTTTCTCCTTACAAAAATGTGTATTTTGTGTCACTTTTGGAGAAAATTGTTATTATTACTTTTATAAGTCCATGCTCTATAACCTTTTAATATATCTACTTCCACATATCCGGCTTACCCCTGGAAAGCATGACCTGTAATGGATGGTGCTACGGGTTGCGCCATTCATGGAGGGGAACGCCCAGAGTAATAAAATTCTAAAATATTCCATCTTGCCCCTTGACCAAAACAAATTAAACCTATACTTTATGATTCTATCAATAGAAACATAGGAGTTAATCATGAAAAAAATAGTTTTAATATCATTAGTACTATTCATTACCCTTTCTTTATCTGTTTTTGCAGCAGGTCAGAAAGAAGAAAAAACAGTTATAGGAATTTCTAAAATCGTTGCCCATCCAGCATTGGATGCAGTAGAACAGGGAATACAGGATGAGCTTGCTGCTCAGGGTTTTGTAGATGTCGAATACGATTTGCAGAATGCAAATGGAGAGGTAACAACTGCTGCTTCTATTGCTACAAAGTTCAAATCTTCGGGTGTCACAGTTGCTGTAGGTATTGCAACTCCAACAGCTCAGGCTCTTATTAACAGTCTTAAAGATATTCCAGTTGTATATTCTGCAGTAACAGATCCGGTAGCCGCAGGAATGATTACATCCTTTGATAAAGGTGAAAAAGGTGTTGCCGGTGTATCCGATCTTACTCCTGTAAAGGAACAGATTATGATGCTTCAAAGAATTACCGGGTTAAAAAGACTTGGTCATATCTATTCATCCGGGGAAGCAAATGCAGTAATACTTGCAGAAATGGCAGAAAAAGCATGTGCCGAACTGGGAATTGAGTTTGTAGTATCTACAGTAACTAACTCTTCAGAAGTAAAACAGGCTGCTCAGGCAATTATTAATAAGGTTGATGGAATATATGTCAGCACAGACAATACTGTTGTTTCCGCTCTTGCATCACTTGCAGATGTGGCAATGAAGGCCGGCGTACCCATTATGTCTGCAGACCCAAGTTCTACAGAAGGAAGTGATGTTCTTATTGCATGGGGCTTTGATTACTACAAGGTAGGTAGAGCGACAGGAAGAGTAGTTGCTGATATTCTTAATGGAAAATCAACAGAAGATATGCCCACAGTTTTTATGACAGAATCATCTGATATCAACCTGGTTATAAATCTTGACGTAGCGGAGAAACTTGGAATAACTATTCCTGCAGATTTGCTGGAGATTGCAAGTAAATAATGATTGAAGGAATACTTGTAGAAGGGCTTGTTTATGGGCTAATGGTTCTGGGGGTGTTTATTACATTCAGGGTTCTGGACTTTCCGGATCTTACTGTTGATGGTTCGTTTCCCCTGGGTGCTGCAATAATGGCAGTGATGCTGGTAAATAATATTAATCCGTTTCTTGCCCTTCTTGTAGTTTTTGCAGCCGGTGTAGCAGCCGGCGCTGTTACTGCTATTATCCATAATAAACTGAAGGTCCCAAATCTGCTAGCCGGTATTCTTACTATGACAATGCTGTATTCTATCAATATAAGGATACTGAATAATAGAGCAAATATGCCGCTATTAAAAACAGAAACAATGATAAATAAAGTGGTTGATATGACAGAAGGTATTCTCCCTGAGAGTATAGCAATTCTGCTTCTCTTTGTTATTATTATAGCTGTTTTTAAAATTCTTCTTGATCTTTTTTTTCACACTGATTTAGGTTTAACTCTTGGAGCTATGGGTGGTAATGAGCAGATGGTTATAACCCAGGGTGTTAACCCTGAATTACTGAAAATTATTGGTGTTGGTCTCTCTAATGGGCTGGTAGCCTTGTCTGGTGCTTTCGCTGCACAGTATCTGGGATTTGCAGATGTCAACATGGGGATAGGTATTGTTATTACAGGACTTGCATCTGTTATGATTGGAGAATTTTTATTCCATTCCAGTAAAATCTCAATGCTTACCTTAAGAGTTCTTCTGGGTGCTATTCTTTTTAAAGGAATAATGTATGCAGGCCGGTATTATGGATATTATATCAATATGACTCCAAATGATTTAAAACTTATAACGGGTATTCTGATTATTCTTTCCCTTATAATTTCAAAAGCAAAAAAAGGGGTCAGGTAATATGGTAGAACTAAAGAATGTATCCAAGGTTTTTAATGAAGGTACTGTTAATGAAAACAGGGCTATTGAGAGTACTAATTTAAAGGTGGAAACCGATGATTTTATAACAATAATTGGGAGTAATGGAGCCGGAAAAACAACTCTTTTTAATCTTATATCGGGAAATATTTTTCCAAGTGAAGGTTATATTGCCATCAACCAGAAGGATGTAACAAAAGTACCAGAATATAAACGGGCAAAGAATTTAGGTAGAATATTTCAAAATACAACTCTTGGTACAGCCGGGCAGATGACAATAGAAGACAATATGATTATTGCTTTGACTAAGGGATTTAAGGGATTAAGAAGAAGCCTGACAAATAAAAAACGTGAAATTTTTAAAGAACATCTAAAACATCTGGATATGGGTCTGGAAGATCGTTTAAAAGATAATGTTGGACTTCTTTCCGGTGGTCAGCGTCAGGCAATGACACTTCTTATGATGGTTCTCTCAAAACCTGATCTAATTCTTTTAGATGAACATACAGCTGCTTTGGATCCAAAGAATGCACAGATAATTCTGGATCTTACAGTGAAGTATATTCATGAATATGATCTTACTACGATGATGATTACACATAATATGAAACAGGCAATAGAGTATGGCAACAGGCTTTTAATGATGGATAAGGGAGAAATTATTCTGGATGTTAAAGGTGAAGAAAAGAAAAACCTGACAGTAGAGATTCTAATAGAAAAGTTTCATAATATAAGAAAAAAGAGTTTTGAAAATGATGAGATACTTTTATCTTAAGATCTGGTTTCTGACAGTTAATTGAGATATAATTTGCACATGAAAAAAATATCGTTTTTACTTGGTTTTATAATAATAATTAGTTCCAGTGTAATTAGTCTGGACATTTATAAAGAGATTATCCAGCCAGGCCAGGCTCTGGTTGGGACTTCCTACAGAAATGGTGGGACAACTCCTTCCGGTTTCGACTGCAGCGGATTTATTACATACCTATATAAAAAACATGTTCCTGAACTTCCCCGTGTATCCCGAAATATGGCAGATTTTGGAGAACCCGTTAGCAAATCTGCTATTATTCCTGGTGATCTAATATTTTATGCCACAGGTTCCTCTTCTGGAATTACCCATGTAGCCATGTATATTGGACAGAATTCAATTATTCATTCAATATCCAATGGTCCCAATCGGGGAGTAACAATAACAAGCCTTTCTGCACGTTACTGGCAGTCTCGCTACTATAGTGCGGTTCGAATATTTTCAAATGACAGCTCTTCAAATACAGTTACAAGTACAGCTTCTGTAATAACTGATACTGGTGAGAGGGAGAGAGTTGTCCAGAACCAACAGTTTGCAAAGGGAAAGTATTCCGGAGAAATAGTGAATGGAGAACCTGAAGGTCGGGGAACTCTTGATATGAATAATGGCGATAGGTATGAGGGTTCATTTTTAGCTGGATTGTTTGAAGGCCATGGGACCTACAGCTGGGCTGATGGTACAAGTTATACTGGAGAATTTACAAGCGGTAAAATTGTTGAATCTTCCAAAAATAATGATAATTATATGTTGAAAAAAGACAGTCCCTGGGAAACCTTTGACGGTATTGTAGAAGGAGATTTTCAGCTTTGGCTCCAGCAGGATAAGGATGCTTTTGAAGAGTGGAAGAAGAATAACTAAGCCTGGTCGGGACTACGTCCCTGCTCGGCTATGCAACCTTAGCCTGGTCGGGACTACGTACCTGCTCGGCAGTGAGTCGTACCGCAGGTGCTTGCACCGAGGAACGATCTCAGCAACCTTAGCCTGGTCGGAAGCAAGCTTCCTGCTCTTCCCGATTCCTGAAGATAGGCTTCGACAGTTGGAGATGGTTCGGTATGAATAACTGTTCTTATATTCTTTTTATCTATCCCCATTACAGTGGATCAACTAATTATATTTGGAGTAACGTATTCTATTGCTGATTTTGAACCAGATAAATCTTATAGACTGTTTCTCAGAACTGAAATGACTGACGATAGAGGGGGTTTATATTGGGAAGAAAGTCCGATCAACGTAAACACTCAGCAGGGAACAGTAATTTATAATTTTTCAATGGAAGATTCATGGGTAATAACAAGTTACGATCAAACCGATATTGAATATCCCTATCGAATATGGGTTCGTTTAGTTGAATGGTGGCTTGGGGGAGATCAACTGGTTGAATCTGAACCAATTACATATTATTAATCTTAAACCATCTATACGATAAACAGAAAACCAATTCGTTCGAACACAAGTTATAATATAGTGACATAAAAACCTGAAAGATATATTACTTTGATTATTTGTGATGCAAGATAACACTCAAAACCTCGCATCCTCCATTATAGGTTCTTTTGGACTTCTCACTCTCCTTTGCAAGGGTAAGCTGGTTCCACATCATCTTTATAAGGAATGTTGATTTTCAGTATTATATTAAAATAATGCTGAAAGCTGTTCAGAAACCATTTATATCCAGAGTAATAGCAGTTCCATATACCCACTAACTGCCTTAACTTTTTCTCACCGGCCTTTATCACACTTATATCTTTTAGATGTTTATCTCAGCAGGAAGCATGGACAATCAAGATGGCAGAATGCTGTGGCTATTGAGGTCGATTTGGGGAAATATCCTTCTGATTTAGCCATTCTTGTTGTATTATTCCTGTTGAAAAAGGAAGTAAGGTGTTTAATTAACTGTATATAGAAATAGAGGTTGACCACTATTTTAGTTTCAAACTAAAAAGCCTACACACTGACAGTGTAGGCTTCATTATATTCATGAAGATAATTATTTAAAATTTATAACCTAAATTCAAACTAAATTCAAAACCAAAAGTATTCCAGGATGCAGAATCAGCACCCATATCCATGTAATAATCAACTAAGTCTTTTTCCATCTTACTCTGGATTTTGTATCCTAAAAGTGTAATGGGGCGAAGATACAAACCTTCAGACAATGGAAAATCAGCTCCTACACCCATCTTAATCCAGGTTTCATTTATATGTTCTTTTTCATCGTCAGTCATATCCTTTTTCAAATCAACACCATTCTCATCCTTATACGTCAGGTTAACCCTCTGTTCTATTCCAGCAATAGGGAATAACACAAAAGAACCCATGTCTATTGGGTATTTCCCAAAAACTTTAAAGTTCAAAAAAGTAATAGATCCTTTTAAATCTTCTGAAACATCAGGAGAACCAGTCACTTTAAGGGTCATTTTACCAGCCGCTACTAAACCATAATCCAGACCAATCTGCAAATATGTAGCATCAAAGAAAGCACCAAATCCAAGAACTTGGTATGCTTGATTCATAGACATCTCATAGCCTGTTACGTCAGCTTTCATAGTAGAAGACGAGTAATCAAAAGTTGCACCACCACCTGCACTCATATCCAAGGCAAAAAGCGACACAGAAACAACAACCAAAACCACAACTACTAACTTTATTTTCATTTAATTCTCCAATTAATTTATTTTGATAACCATAGGTCTAAAAAATATTGTTGTCAAGGAGTGGTCAAACCCTCTTTTGATAGACAGTAAAATAAGCACCTATTCCTCAGGACTTCTATTTTCCAAGGAAGTATGTATCCTCATTCTATTATAGAAAATCTCAATATACTCAAATAAATTTTAGTAAGCGTTAATTCTTCAGACCGTATAACCCCTTGCATAATCAAACTCATGATTAGAGTAATAACAGAAGTGAATCTCTTTGGTCAAAACGACCTTACAAGAGCTTGAATCAAGTAGATTGTATACCCTTCTGTTTTCATTTCTCGAGAAGGAATTATAATTTTCATCCTGGTGGTATACTAAAAATAGAAGAGGGTTCTAATATTTATTCTCTATTCTGGTTCTTTTCAGTGATTAAATATTTATTAAGAGTAACATCAAAACCTTTACTCACAACTTCCCTCAGCTCTTCAATAACTTTATGTAATAACTCATTTCTATCAATCTCATTTATAACAGCCTCTTTAGGTATCAATAAGACATATGGCTCTACATTCAAAACAGAAGCTATTCTTTCAAATGTTTTTGGGGATGGATATTTTACGCCTGTTTCAATTTCACCTATGAAAGTATTTGATTTATCACATTTCTCAGCAAGCTCAGCCTGTGTCAGATTATTCCTTTTCCTCAATTCTTTGATGTTTTTAGATAGTATTTCATGAAGTCCCATAAAATCCTCCAATAGCTGATAGGGATAGACTATTAGAGGATTATTTGATTGACCATAAGCATATTGTTGGTATAGCATAAGCTAAAAGAGGATTTTAAATAATTGCTACTCACCACAATGGAGTGTTAATGGTTCTTTCATGGAATGAAATAAAAACTAGAGCTTCAGCATTTATACAAGAATGGAAAGATATAGCACCAAAAGCCAGAGAGGAAGCTGATGCACAAACATTTGAGAATGGGTTCTTTCAAATTTTTGGTGTAACACGTTCGCAGATAGCTATTTTTGAGCAAAAAGTACAATTAAATGATGGATCAAATGGATATATAGATTTGTTCTGGAAAGGTCATATTCTAATTGAAATGAAATCTCCTGGTAAGAGTATGGAAAAGGCATACGAACAAGCAATAAATTATGCAAATGCATTAAGAAGCCCTTCTCATTTGCCAAAGGGTATTTTAATCTGCGACTTTAATAAATTCCATTATTATAACCTATCTGAAAATGCAAAGCTTTATGATTTTATGCTTTCAGAACTTGTTCAATATGTAGAACTTTTTAGCGATCTTGCTGGATATAAGGATGTTGAATATAAAATACAGGATAAAGTAAATATTGAAGCTGCAGAAAAGATGGGAAAATTACATGATCGTTTAAAGGAAGTTGGTTACGATGGGCATAAGCTAGAGGTTTATCTTGTAAGATTATTATTTTGTCTATTTGCAGATGATACTGGAATATTTGAACATGACCATTTTACTAAATACATTATTCAAAGAACAAATACCGATGGTAGTGATCTTGCTTTACATATTAGCAAAATATTTGAAATATTGAACAAGCCTAAAGAAAACCGCCTTAAAACGATCGACGAACAGTTAAACAAATTCCCCTATATAAATGGAGGTCTTTTTTTAGAGCATCTTGAAACTGCCGACTTCGACACAAAAATGCGTGAAGCATTAATTGAATGTTGTTCGCTGGATTGGGGGGAAATATCACCTGCAATATTTGGTGCCATGTTTCAAAGTGTTATGGATTCAGAAAAGCGTCATGATTTAGGTGCTCATTATACAAGTGAGGAAAATATATTAAAACTAATTCATCCTCTTTTCCTTGATTCCCTTTGGGAGGAATTTGATAAATACCGAGGCTATACGTCAGACGTCAAAAAGGAAAGACTTACTGAATTTCATGATAAAATATCCAAGTTGAAATTCTTTGACCCTGCTTGTGGTTGTGGGAATTTTCTTGTTATTTCGTATAGGGAATTACGAATATTAGAATTTGCTGTAATAAAAGAGCTGCTTGGTAATGAAACATTATTGGATGTGGATCATTATATTAAAGTAAATGTAAACCAGTTTTATGGAATTGAAATAGAAGAGTTCCCATCACAGATTGCTCATGTTGCTATGTGGTTGATTGATCATCAAATGAACTTAATGGTGCGAAATATGTTTGGACAATATTTTGTTAGGATTCCACTTACAGCGACAGCATCGATTTGTTGTGGCAACTCTTTGCTATTAGATTGGGAAACAATTATTAAGAAAAATGATTTGAGTTATATCCTTGGAAATCCTCCTTTTCTAGGTGCCAGAATAATGAATGGAGAACAGAAAAAAGAAGTTGCGATAATATTTAATGGGCTAAAAAAATGCAGTAATCTTGATTATGTAACATGCTGGTATAGGAAGGCTGCTGAATACATTAAGAATACTAAAATAGAGGTAGCATTTGTTTCAACAAACAGTATTTGCCAAGGTGAACAGGTACCTATTCTTTGGCCAGAGTTAATATATAAATATGGTCTTTCCATAATTTTTGCGCATCAGACATTTAAATGGAGTAATGAAGCCAGAGGTAAAGCAGCTGTATATTGCGTGATTGTTGGATTCAGTCATAAATCGAGAAAAATAAAAAAACTCTTTATGTATGAAAATGTAAAAAGCAATCCTCAAGAAATTATAGCCAAACAAATAAATGCATATTTAATTGATGCTCCCATAGTATTTATTGATAGTAGAAGTTCTCCATTATCAAGTAAGGTTTCAAAAATGATTTTTGGAAATATGCCGAATGA
>JAQIBN010000268.1 GCA_027859095.1 Spirochaetia bacterium
ACGTTTTAACACAAAAAAACCATATTCCCTTGCCTTCCGCTCAATATCTTTATTTATATTAAAACTCGCAATCCCTGCATAGATCTTATAATCCTTATACACTGGAAATAATTTGGTAAAATTAGGAATCTTTTTGTTTTTTAATTTTTCAAGATCACTTATATGTGCTTTATATTTTGTTTCTACAATTGCAAGACTATTTCCATTAGTAAGAAGAATGTCATACTCATCTTTAATGCCACCCCTTTCTTTATATACATTAGGCGAAATATCCTCAAATAAAAGATCTCCAATTTTTAACTTCGATCTTAATGTATTAAAGAAAAATTCTTCTGCAACATCACCCTGGTTATTTGAAATACTCCCAATTATTTCGGAGCTTAATGTATCAAAGGAAAACTCTTCTGCAACACCTCCCTGGTTATTTAAAATATTCCCGATTAATTTACCAAGTCTGTCGATTTGTTCATCGGTTTTTCTTTGGTCAGCTTTTAGCTCTTTGGTATCAATTGCTAAACTGGCTACTAAATCTTTTAATTCCCGATCTGTCATTTTATCCCTCTAAACATAATATAACACCATTTCTGTAATTCAGCAAAGAGTAATAGAGCTTTTTGCGCTGTATCCTGGTCGCCAACAAGTTGGCTGCTCGGAAATGCATCCTAATCACATTTTGTATTAAAAAATTGCTCTTATCTAATAGAAGGCCATTACCTGGCGCAAAATAGCCAAAAACATGCTGTTACCATAGACATCGGAAAAGCCTCTAATAATTAAGCGGGAAAAACTATGTGTCAGAGCTGCTTCAGGTTTGAAGTCATTATTCCTGCTCATTTTAAATTTTTCCAAAAAAATTACTTTTTTGCTCATATTAACTTGCTTTTTAAAACAAGTTCTACGATACTTCAAAATTCAGGAGGAGAAAACAATGAGTGATATAGATTTAATGGTTGAAGATGATGATGATCTGGAACAGCTGGCAGATAAGTATTTGATGTTTATGCTTGGTTCAGAAGAATATGGAATAGATATTACACGTATTACTGCAATTGAAGAACTTCCACAGATAACTGCAATTCCGGATATGCCCAATTTTGTTAAAGGTGTAATTAACCTTCGGGGTAAAGTAATTCCAGCAGTAGACTTAAGATTACGTTTTGGTATTGAAGAAAAGGAATATGATGACAGAACCTGTATAGTTATTGTAAGCATGAAAGAAAATACTATCGGTTTAATTGTAGACATAGTCTCGGAAGTCCATGAAATAGCAAAAAGCGATATGGGACCGCCTCCATCTTTTAGGAATGCATCAGGGAAAGAGCAGTACATTGCAGGTCTTGCTAAAACAGGGGATGAGGTAAAGATTATTCTGGATGTACAAAAGATCATCAGTAATGAAGATAAATCAATACTTAGAGAAATTGGAAAAAGTTAAGCAGAAATATCCTAAATTTCGCATAAGCAAAAATGTTTAAATATTTTTCAAAGGAGAATATAAAATGGCAGTAAACAAACAATCTCGCAGTATAAGAGTTGATCTTTCGGTTATAATTGGAACATTAATAGTAATCCTCGTAGCGACAGTCTCATTCCTTTCATACCGCAGCTCTTCCAAGGCACTAACAGATATCTATTTATCACAGATGAGCAGCACCGGTAATATTGTAACGGATGTAGTATCAAATTTCTATGAAAATCAAATTATTACTACTAATATTATCAGTCAGGATGAGCGAATCATCGAAGCCCTTGAAACCGGAAAATACGATAAGGCTTCAAACTTTCTTAGCCCTTACTCAACAGATAATGCTCATATAAACAGTATTGTTGTAGCGGAGGTTACAGATGACTGGACTATTCTGTTTGACAGTATTGGCGGAAAAGCTATTGGAGTTAAAATTAAGGATAATACTCCTGAAATTATGGAACCTACTCTTGGTAAAAAATCAGGGATAGGGAACCCTTTTATTTCCTCTGTTTCCGGTAAAATCCAGATTCCCTTTTCTTCTCCTGTTCTCTCTAACGGCAGGCTTTTGGCTGTGGTTATTACCTCAGTTGACCTGGGAGTCATGTCAGACCTTATTGTTACACCTGTGAAAGTAGGTAAAACAGGTTATCCTACAATATTTACAACTGAGGGTATCGCAATTATCCACCCCAATAAGGATTACAATCTTAAACTGGATTTAAACGAATATGATTGGGGTAAAACCATGATTAATGCGGCTGATAGTGAAGTTCTTGATTATGATTTTGAGGGAAAAAACAAGTTGGGTGTTGTCTTTAGAAACGATGATTTCAATTTTATATCGGTAACTACAATGTATCAGTCAGATATTACAAACATAACACTTCCCATAGCAATTCTCCTGATTATTATAGGTGGTATCGGAATTATTGTAACAGTTTTAGCCAGCATTTATTTCATGTGGCGAAGGCTTAAACCTTTAACAAAAATAGTATCGGTAACAAATCTTATATCAGATGGACAACTGGATATTGATCTGGCAAGATCAAAACGAAAGGTTATGGATGAAACTGATATGCTTGTTGAAGCATACATACCTATGCTTGAAGCAATGAAGTATAAAGCAAATATTGTAGATAAAATTGCCTCCGGCGACATTACCAGTGAAGTCGCTATCTCATCAGAAAAAGATGTACTTGGAAACTCACTGATACAAATGACAGACTCTCTAAACAGCCTTCTTGGCAATGTAAACATGTCTGTAGATCAGGTTAATATCGGTGCAGACCAGGTATCCCAGGCAAGCCAGTCTCTCTCCCAGGGTGCAACAGAATCGGCAGCTTCCCTTGAAGAAGTATCAGCATCTGTTACCCAGATAAATTCACAGTCCAGACAAAATGCGGAGAATGCAACAGAGGCAAATGGTCTCGCAAAACAGGCAACAGAAGACGCTGAAAAAGGAAACAAAGAGATGGAAGGTCTGTCTGTTGCTATGGAAAAGATAAATGAATCCAGTGATCAAATTAAAAAGATAGTAAAGGTGATAGACGATGTTGCCTTTCAGACAAACCTTCTTGCTCTTAATGCAAATGTAGAGGCAGCAAGAGCAGGGAAATACGGAAAGGGCTTTGCAGTAGTTGCAGACGAGGTTCGTAATCTTGCAGTTAGAAGTGCAACAGCTGTTAAAGAAACGACAGAAATGGTTGATGAATCCATACGAAATATTGAATCAGGTAATAAGGCTGTTGAAGCTACTGCAACTCAGCTTGAGTCTATTATGGGTGGTTCCTCTAAGGTAGCAGACTTCCTTGAAGAGATTGCTACAGCAAGCAATGAACAGGCTGAGGCTATTGATCAGATAACACAGGGGTTAGATCAAATTGATCAGGTTACCCAATCTAACACAGCAAGCGCAGAGGAAAGTGCTGCAGCATCTGAAGAGCTGGCATCCCAGAGTGTACAGCTTAAAAACATGGTTGCAACTTTTAAACTTAAGAATACTCAGGATGCTCCTATAGGTCAGCCCAGACAGCTTGAGTATCAGGCACCAAGACCTGCAGCTCAAATTGGACATACCGTAAATAATACTAAAGAGACTGGAATAAAACAGGTTGATCCGGCTGCGGTAATTTCTCTTGATGATGATGATTTTGACAGATTTTGACAGATTTTAATTATTGATATTATTACCAGCCTCTGAAATGTCAGGAGCTGGTAATAACTACTTAATCATTAGTCTCTTTAATAAACCTGTTAATCTGTCCGATAAGGTAGAAAGGTATAGAAATAAGTGTAAAGTTCTGTTTTTCTTCTCCTGGCATTATTGTAGCAAGAGAAACCCTTTCTGATACTCCACAGTAAATTCGCAGTGCAATTTTACTTTTCTTTTCAGAAACAAATAAATGCAGTGATTTCAACGAACCAGTCTTTCCTGCCTTAACTTCAACCGGAATAATTCTACCATCTATCTGCTGTAAGTAATCGATCTCTGCAGATGAATTTTTTTTCTCCCTGTTCCAGTAAAATAATTCAGGTTTTTCGTAAAACTGAAGATTATAAAGAAGATGCTGCCCTACAAACTGCTCTGCCAATGCCCCTGAGTTTATCTCTATAAGATTTTCGGAATTCAATACATCAGAGAATCTAAGATTTAACAATGATTGCATCAATCCTATGTCAATAAACAGTGCCTTAAAATCACTATTATTTACTTCTGCACCCAGAGGAACACCGTTTGCGTTTGAATGCTTAACTGAATAAATTACTCTTGCAAGATTTAATAAATTTATTGATTCTGCTAAATCTTTGGCCTTGTCCATTCTATCAATATTAACATATTTGACTTTATGACCAACTTGTAGAGGGAAATTTAGGAAAACTTTTTGAAGTCTTATTGTATCAATCCTGTTTTTGTACTTGTTGAAATCATCAATATATGTTTGAAGCAGATTTTTCTGCTCTCTTAAAGCACCTTTGTAGTCTTCTTTATCACTAAACTGCCTAATCACGGCAGGCATACCACCAATAACAAAATATTTTTTAACAAATTTGAGTAATTTTTCATGAATAATTTCAGGTACCAGTTTATCCGGAGAATACTCCTTTATATAATTTACCAACTTTTCCTGTCCAAGGCCTGATAAAAACTCTTCAAAATTCAGGGGCCCCAAAAATAGATATTCAATTCTTCCACCAGGCATGGAAAATGTATGTTCTGCCAGCAAAAATTCAAGAAGAGAGCCAGCTGCAATTATATGAAGATCAGGTAAATCTTCATAAAAATAACGGAGTTTAGCGAAAATCTCCGGAGCACTCTGAATTTCATCAAGAAATATAAGGGTTTCTCCTTCTTTTATGGTAACATCAAATTCAAGTTCTAAATTTTTAATAATATCATTAACGTTGGAAGTTTCAAATAATTTACTAATATTTTTTATCTTGTCAAAATTAATCTCCACATAATTTTTATAGGATTTTTTACCAAAATCACGAACCAACCATGTTTTGCCGGTTTGTCTCGCACCACGTATAACCAGGGGTTTCCTGTTATTACGATTCTTCCATTCATAAAGATATTCTGTTGCATTTCTTTTCATAATATTCATTATATAAAACTCCTGACATTATACAAGGTTCTTTTATACATAAAAGGTATATTATCCAGGGCTATTTTCTACTAAGCCCAGGCACAGCATAAATAATTAGTAATACTTACAATTGATAAATATATTGTAAAGAAAAAACAAAAAAAATTTGCTTTCTAAAATTATATTTCTTAAAATGATTGTGAAGGACCTCTATGAAAAAGA
>JAQIBN010000015.1 GCA_027859095.1 Spirochaetia bacterium
AGAAATATCAATACCTTTTCTTACATAGTTAATTAAAAGATAATGAGCTGTCTTTTCTTTTATTTTATCGGTTCCAATTGTTAAAAGACCACTAATTTTATCCACAACCAGAATATCCCTATCTTCATAAAGAATTGATATTCCTGCAGGCTGATATTTTTTAGGAGGGCTTTTAAAATTTTTCTGACTATCATTCATATTATTTCTCACTATTACTATTTTGTTGAATTAGTCCTATAAAAAAGGATATCTAATCGTCGAATTTATTCAGCGTTCCTAAATAATTTTTTCATTTATCAGATAACTGTATTATTACCTGTTTATGAAGTTCTGAATAATAACTCTGCTTTTTATAATGAAGAGTTATCTCCCGTTTATACAAATTAAAACCTTCGACCTTTTTTAAATGAGGTCTATCCGTTAAAAGATGCAGCGGCATAACTGAGCGTCCAAGACCTGATTCTACACCTGCAATTATCCCATATGTTTCTCCCATAAACCGCCTATCATATTTGGGAGTTGATCCTTCCTGGGCATTAAAAAAATGTTCTGTAGCAGTATCTCCCGGGGAGTTATCAAGATAAATATAATTTGGACATGTATAATCCTGACTTTCAATTACAATATATTCTTCATAACCCAGTAGATGTTTTTCTATTGCAGGGGAGTTCATTGGGTAATCAAGAATTATAAAATCACATTCAGATCTATCAAGCAAAGTAGGAAGAACTGGAGTTTCTTCATGTATGAAGTCACATTGTACTTTAGAATTTTTCCTAAGAAGTGAGCTCATAGATGGAATTACAACAGATCGCAAAACTGAAGAAAAAGCTCCTATTTTGACTATGCCTGCAAGCTCATTTCTATCTTTAGATGTAAGATTTAATAACAATTCATCTTCCATTGTATCTTTTGTCTGGCAGTAACTAAGAAGCTTTTCCCCAATCTCTGTTATTTTTACCTGAGAAGGCTCTCTTATAAATAATGTAGCCCCCATGGTCAATTCCAGATTTTTAACCCTTTGAGACAGGGCGGATTGAGTAATAAACAAAGATTCTGCTGCCCTGGAGAAATTGAGAGATTTTGCAGCTGCCAAAAAGGCATCAAGTTGTAATGAAGATAGACTCATAGTTTAAATTATACCCAAATATCAATTGTTTCAACAGGATGATTTCAAATGGACTTAATATTGAGAATAAAATTATATATTAACATGTCACTAATGTTATGAATTGAACCAGTCCGATCCGACAGACTGGTTTAAATTGTGTGATTTATTTATCTTTGTCAAAGAGAATAGAAAAACGACCTGTCAGATATATGGAATAAGGGGTTATCCCTTCTAATCCATCAATACCAGGTAAGGCCATAGCTCCAATTCCCAGTCTGAATGTTTTTACAAATTTATATGCAATATGGAAATCCGGGATTATGAGGCTTGATGTTGTGGTACCTGTTCCAAGTCCGAAATATAAGAACCCCAGACCACCGATATTTGCATGAATAACAATTGGGGATAAATCCACTTCAGCATAAATTACAGGCCAGAAAACAGATTCAATTATCATTGAATATCCTTTGAGCCCCACACCGGTATTGACCGGACCAAATGACCATTGATAAGCAGCCATGGCTGTAGGAAATGTAAAAGTACCTATATCCTTTAGAAAATTTATTGATTCATCAATGGTATCATCACCAGTATCTGCAGTTATTCCTATTGTTACAGGTATATCAATGGCTAAATCTAGTCTCACCTGTGCAAAGACTCCTGGAATAACCATCAGAATAATAATTCCAAAAAATACTATTTTTTTCATATAAAATCCTCCTGTATTAAACCACTACCCCAATTATATCCCATGTTAATCAAATTAACATTAAGATTTTCCAGAAATACTAATAAAATAAGAGTTTAGCTCTAGTGACCTTCCCCTTTAATCATTTTTACTGCATGAATCATAACTGGAGCAATTACTTTTGTGCAAAGTCTAACCGCTTTCACTGATCCTGGGAAATTTACAATAACAGTATTATCTTTCATACCAGAGTAGCCTCTGGACAGCATTGCAGAGTTTGTTTCTTTAAGAGATTCAGCCCGAAGGGTTTCTGATATACCAGGGAGCTCCCTGTCACAGTACTCTTCAGTTACATTTGGAGTTACATCTCTTGGACCTATGCCTGTACCTCCAGTTGTCAGAATAAAATCATATCCTGCAAATGATTTTAGAGCTTTTAAGATATCATCTTTTTCATCTGGAACAATTTTTCGTTCAATTAAACAGGAGGGGACAATTTCGTTTAGAATTTTTTCTATTTCAGATCCTGAAAGGTCTTCATAAATACCTTTTGATGCTCTATCAGATATTGTAATAACAGCTACTTTCATTACTAATTTCCCCCTGTTCTATCACTTTTGCAAAGATTCCCCTTCTTGGCATAACACAGTCACCTACAGCTGTATAAATTGCGCATCCATGATGACATTCTTTTCCTATCTGTGTTATTTCAAGTATTGTACTATCAATATTAAGTCTGGTTCCAATAGGAAGTTCATGTAGGGTAATTCCTTCAGTTGTTATATTTTCAGCAAAGTCACCAAAATCAAGATCTATACCGTTTCCTCTCATAGACTCAATGTCCTCATTAGCAAGAAGAGAAATTTGCCTGTGCCAGTTTCCTGCATGAGCATCACCCACTATACCATGATCTATTTGAAGGGTTGCCTTTTTAATTGGAATTTTCTGTTCCCCTTTTTTCTCTGAAATATTTAAAGATAAAATCTTGAATATTTTTTTCATAATATTTCCTTTTTCTTTTCCAGAAGCTTTATATCTCCAATTTCCATTTTTTTATCCACAGCTTTGCACATATCGTAAACAGTAAGGGCTGCAACAGAGACAGCTGTCAAAACTTCCATTTCAATACCCGTTTTATCTGTACAAACAGATCCAGCAGTAATCAGGATAAAATTATCTTTTATTTCAAGTTCAACACTTATCTGATCAATGGAAATATTGTGACAAAGAGGAATAAGATCTGAAGTTTTTTTACCTGCTGTAATTCCTGCAATCTTGGCAACAGTAAGAACATCCCCTTTTTTAATAAGTTTTTCGTTTATAAGTGTTATAGTTTCCGTGTTCATAAAAATCTTGCCTTCAGCCCTGGCGGATCTTCTTACTATTGGCTTTGCTGAAACATCAACCATTACTGCATTGCCCTCTTTATCCAAATGAGAAAATTCCATATTAGCCTCCAATCTCAATCATATTCCTGTTTGTACAAACAGACCCATTTTCCGGTTTATCCAGAATAGTTTGTTTAAGTGAAGAGATAATATCTGCAGGATTAACTGGAATCTCCTGATTGGAATGAAGACATGGTTTTAGTATTCCATCAGCAGTAAGCCTTATTCTATTACAAACTGCACACTTGGGTGGTCGGTCAAATTTATAGGTATTCTTTTTATTTGCTGAAAGATCATAATGATTTATCATCTGAAGTGTCAGACCTTTATCTGCACAAAAATTTTCCATATCCTTAATTTCATCATCCGGAGTAGTGTCCATTACAACCACATTTATTTTTATAGTCTCAAAACCGGCAGCAATCGCTGCATCAATTCCTTTGAGAGTAAAAGATATATCTCCAATTCTGGTTATCTCTTTATATCTTTCAGGATTCAGTGTATCCATTGATATATTTACACTGTCCATTCCTGCATCCCTTAAGGGCTGTGCCAGCTTATCCAGGAGAACTCCATTTGTTGTCATTCCCAAATGATCAATACCATCAACAGCTTTAATCAAACGAACAAGATCTACTACATCTTTTCTTACAAGAGGTTCCCCTCCAGTTAAACGAATCTTATTAATACCAAGCTTTGCTGCAGCCTCTACAACTTCTACAATTTTTTCGAAACTCATTATATCACTGTGAGGTTTAAACGGAACACCCTCTTCTGGCATACAGTAAGTACATCGAAGATTACACTTGTCAGTTATAGAAATTCTAAGATAATGAATTTCTCTGTTAAATTGATCTAACACTTACAGTTTCTCCTTCTTTAAACTCTGCTATACCATTGGGTATTATTATCATTCCGTTAGCTTCTGACATAGCGTTTAAATGTGATGAACCCATATACTTAACAGGTTCAACATTTCCTTCACGAAGTATAACAGGATAAAACTCTGTTCGCTCTGTATCTCTTCGTTTAATTCCCCTAGATAATTTTCCCTTATAAGTTTCCGGTTTGTAATCCAGTCCTGCTAAATGGTAGATAAGAGTTTTAACAAATACCTCAAAGGTTACAAATGTAGAAACAGGGTTTCCCGGAAGACCGAAAATAAAAATGTCATCTTTTCTTCCAAACAATAGCGGTCTTCCTGGTTTAATGGCAACTCGATGGAACAGTGTGGACATTCCATTTCCTTCCAGGACTTCAGGAACATAATCGTAATCTCCCTTAGAAACCCCACCTGATAAAAGTACTATGTCACATTCGGAAAAGGCTTTAGCTACAGCTTCAAATAAAGCAGCTCTGTCATCTACAATTATTCCATAGTATTTTGAAAAACATCCAGTGGAAGCAATATGTGCAGACATCTGAAATCCATTACTGTTATAAATTTGTCCTGATCCAAGTTTCTCTCCTGGATTTTTCAATTCAGAACCGGTAGTAAGAACTCCAATCACAGGCCTTTTTGAAACCTCTACTTCAGGGAACCCCATACTTGCAATAATCCCTATATCCTTTGCCTTAAGTCTGCCCGGATCCAGAACTTTATCTCCGGCACTTAAATTTTCTGCTTTTTTAATAACATTCATAACTGGTTCCGGTGTATGCTGAACTGCGTATCCATCTATCTCATTAGCGAATTCTACCCTTATAATTTTATCTGCACCGACCGGCATCATTGCTCCAGTCATTATTTTAGAACAGCTGCCCTCTTTAACAGTCTTAAGTGGAGTATCACCTGCACTAATTACTTCCAGTATTTTGAATTTTTTGGAACTATCATTGGAATTGATCGCAAACCCATCCATAGCAGCCTTGTCAAAAGGGGGAGAATCCAAAGGGCTAATGAGATTCTTAATCATAATTCTTCCCAGAGCATCTATAATCGGAATATTCTCGGAGGTCCAATCAACCTTTTGGCTCCTAATAATATCCATTGCCTCATCTATTTGTATCATAGCTACCTCTTCTTTTTTATAATTCACAGATTGAAAGGAGGCAGGAGACCGGAAACAGGAAAATCCTAAATTCTTCCATCCTCCCGTCTCCATCCTCCCGTCTCCTTTTTTAATATAGTCTTACCGCGCTTGCTTTAAAATTTACAAAAATGCTTTTCCCTTCTTTTATTTGAAGTTCTGTCACAGATAGATCTGTAATTATTGCCTTTAAAATGATACCGCAGTCTATGGTGACATAAAACTGGGGTCCCTTTTTTACTAACGAGGTAATTTTCCCCTTTAGCTGGTTCTGGGCGCTGGTTTTAATTCTATCACTGGAAAGAAAGATATCACTGTAAGGAATAACAGCTGCTCGGTATTCTCCATCAGAGGCGGGGGAGAGGATGGCTATTCCCTCCTTATCACCGGTAGACTGAAAACTGCAGAAATAATCATCTTTTTTTACTACAGAACCCTTTAGAAAGTTAGTTTCAGAACTCCTTGTTTTTCCATTATCCAGGTAAATTATGTTGTCTGCAAGTCTGTATGCAGAAACAAGATTGTGAGTGCTTAATATCGTGGTTTTGCTATCTTTTGTTCTCTTAATTATCAGGTTCTCAATTAATTCTCTGGACTCCGGATCTATATTTGCAAAGGGCTCATCCAGGATCAGTGTCTCCGGATTTAATGCCAGGGCTCTTGCAATGGCAAGCCTCTTCCTTTCTCCACCCGAGAGAGAAGATGTCTTACGGAGATTCAGGTGTAAGAGTCTGGCCTCGGTCAGTACTTCCCTGGAAATTATATTTCTTAACTTCGCTGGTGTTTTTTTCAGTCTTAAACCCAATTCAATATTATACCTGACGGAACCGGAGAAAAGATAGGGACTCTGGTGTACCAGAACCGATTCTTTTTTCAGGATTTGAGGATCGGGGATTATTAACCCTTTGGAGGGATAAAAAAGACCGCTGAGTAGTTTAAGAAGAGTTGTCTTTCCTGATCCATTTGAGCCCAGAAAGACCGTCGTAATACCCTTTGTAATTGATAGATTATCCATGTATATAACTTCATTCTTACCATAGGAAAATCCCATTTTATCCATTTTAATGACTAAATCATTCATGATTATGGATCCCCATATGAAGAAGTGCATTAACTGTAAATGAGATAAATATTAGTATTATCCCCAGCGCCATTGCCAGTTCAAATTCCCCCTTACTGGTTTCCAGGGCTATTGTTGTGGTAATTGTTCTGGTGTACCAACGGATATTTCCACCCAGCATCATGGACACTCCGACCTCCCCGATGACCCTGCCGAAGCCAGAGAGTATAGCCGAGAGTACGGCAATTTTAGATTCACGGAAAATCATGTAGAGTTTACGAAATCTCCCTGCACCAAGAGTTTCAAGGGTTTCCGGAAGTTCAATACTTATGTTAGAAAGTGCGCTGTAAATCAGGGATGCTATAATGGGAAAGGAGAGTACACTCTGACCGATTATTATTGCCCAGGGAGTAAACAGCAATCCGTAGACCCCAAGGGGGCCGGATCTGGATATCAGAGAATATATTATCAGTCCAATTACCACAGTAGGCATGGCCATGAGGCTGTTTAGAATAATTATTATCAAAGACTTTCCAGGGAAGTTCTTTATACTCAGAGTTGTTCCCAGGAAAAGTGCTGGTATTGTAGATATTATTGTTGATGTCAAAGCCAGACTGAGAGATGTTATGGAAATAAAAATGACCTCTCTGTCTGCATTGAAAATAAGCGCAAGGGCTTTGACAATAACCATCGGTTTGCTTAAATACCCCTTACTTTATAGCGTCAGGGTAAAAAAGCTGTTCTCCATTTTTTTGGAAAATTTTGATAATACTTTGGCCCTCTATTGATGTAACAAAGGAAATCAATCTCATTGCCCCGTCGTAGTTTATGAAATCGTGAGTAGCCGGGTTCACCGCGATGACCCCGTAAGGATTAAAAAGTATTGGATCTCCCTCTCCGAGAACAACAAGATCTATCTTGTCCTGCATTGAAAGATATGTTCCCCGGTCAGAAAGAGTATAGCCCTGCAGATCATTGGTCATGGTTATTACAGCACCCATTCCCTGTCCTGCTTCCTTGTACCAGCTACCTGTTGGGGTAATTCCTGCAGCCTCCCATAATTCTATCTCTTTTACATTGGTTCCGGAATTATCACCTCTGGAAATAAAGTCGGATTTGTCTGTGCTGATCATTCTTAATGCCTCAGCAGCATTGTTTGTCCTTTTTATTCCCGCCGGATCGCTGACAGGACCCAGGATAACGAAGTCGTTGTGCATCAGGTCTCTGCGGTTTACACCGTATCCCTCAGCTACAAAGCTGTCTTCCATGCTCCTGGCATGGACCATTATTACGTCCACATCCCCGTTTTCTCCGAGGGTAATCGCCTTTCCAGTTCCTACTGCAATAACATCCACTACTATACCGGTTTTTGCAGTAAATGCGGGCAATAATGTGTCCAGCAGTCCTGTATTCTCTGTGCTTGTGGTGGTTGCCAGTTTTAGTCGCGACTGTTTTATAAGACGTTTCTGACTCTGGTCTTCTGCCGATGCTGATGCAAGGCAGAAAGAATAAATTATTAAAATGAATAATAGAATTTTCTTCATATTATCCTCCTTTCCAAATACGGGAGGCAGCACTGTTTCCGGTACTACCCTCAGAAGATCTCTGCCTTAAGACAGTGGTCTTCTCGGTCAGAATTCCATAAACAGGTTCTAAGGAATTAAGACTCGGAGATTTATTTAGTCAATATAGATTAGATGATAGCATCCGTCAAGGATATAGAAATTGTTATTGGGTGTTGCAGGTGCATTGTTAATGGTACTGATAACTATGGAAGGGGAAAATTTACCCGACATTCACCCAGTCTAAAGTCTAACTGCGCATTTCTATAAACTCTCCCCCTGCCTCCAGCCTCGCTGATTCCACCAATCTTTTTCCATCTTCGTCCCTCAGCTGGGATCGGTGGGCGAGTCTTCCGCCACCCTCTTTGTTTTCATTCAGGATAATTCTTACTAAGCTTGCTAAGAAAATTATCCTTTATATCAGCATCCGGTCCAGTATTTCCAGCAAAACCAATAGACATTTTTATCCATTTGACATAAAAAGGCAGCCTTAAGGCACTAACCCTGAATTTCTCAGAAATGAAAGACTTAAGCTTCTCTTCCTCAAATAACTCCATATCACCAATCCTCCCATAATACATTGCTGTTATATATTAGTATGGGAGAAAAGCGAATACTGCTTTTACAGTTAACAACTTTTTTTAATAGTTATGTAGTCTCAAAAATCTCATGCTATAATACAGGGAATTCGGGTGATATAATATGTTAAGTAGAAAAACGAGTAGTTTTTTAGAATAAGAAAAAAACAATTGACAAGAGTGATATCATATACGATATTATAGATATGTGGGTTGTAAAGGTATGGGGTATAAATGTATCAAAAACAATTAAAAAATCCCAAAAATGTTAAATTTAATGTTTTGATTAAAATCTGTACTGAAAAATTTGGTGAGCCTAGAATTTCTGGTGGACATTTCATGTTTAGTATGCCCTGGGAGGGTGACCCATATATAAATCTGCAGACGGATAAAAAAACAAAGAAGATGGCTAAACCCTATCAGGTTAAGCAAGTGATAAAAGCTTTAAAGAAGCTTGAGGATGGAAGTTATGGATCTCATTGATAAGTATACATATCGTATTCAGTGGAGTGAAGAAGATGATGCTTTTCTCGCTAGTTGTTTGGAGTTCCCTTCGATAATGACTCACGGAGACTCTCAAAGTGATGCGATTGATGAATTGAAAATAGTGCTCAAAGTGGTAATAGATGATATTTCAGAAAAAAAGAAAGAGGCACCAATTCCAATAAAAGAAAGACAGTTTAAAGGTAACATTTCATTAAGAATTCCTCCTGAAACACATGAAGAACTATTTTATCATGCAAATGAACAAGATTTATCTTTAAATCAATATATTACTACAATTCTTGAGAAGAATTTATATGAAAATAAAATTGGGGAGACAGTTTCGGAGTTAAAAGGAATAATCGCCAATTTATCATTAGAAATGACAAGTTTACGTATGATGAACGAAGAAATGTTCTCAACTTTATATAGTAATCGTAGATCATTTACAGAAGAATCAAACACAGCGATTCCTTCTCCATATCTTGTCAGTGATAACGATGAAATTGCAATCTAGGGGGGGCTTTATGGATAATATAATTCAACTTCAATCTACACTAGTTATGATCTTTCAAACTGATGAGATACCTATACCTTCATTAAGGAGAATTGAAGCTTTAAATCATTTGAATAGAACATATAAGTTACAACTAACTCAACAAGTTGATCCTTTCATGATGAATCAAAATCAATTGATTTTACGTAATGGGGAGTTCTTTCATGATGACGTTCTATATTTAATTGATGAAATACAAATTGATAGTAGAAGACTTATAATTAAAATGAATGCAACATCAGAAATTATTGATATATTCTTCAATATCTTCCGTGAAGAACTAATAAATCTAGATGTACGAAAAAGAAAATGTAAATTAATCCCTCTTATTACAACTTATGATACATCTTGTGTCTGTTGTTTGAATTTTAATTTAATTGAATATATCGGCGGAAAAAACATTAATTCCTTAACTGAGAAAATTGAAGAGAAAATTCCGAAATATGATTCAAAAATTTCTCTAATCCCTGCATCAATAAAATTTAAAATTGACTATTTTGACATTCCAGCAAAAATAAGAAAAAACAAAATAACATTATCTGAAAAGAATTTAATAATTGAGTATAGAGAAAAAACAAATCCAGAAGATAGAATTTATTTTACAAGCTCACCCACAAAATCAGATACTCACCTTGAAATATTAAAAGCCTTCGAAGATTATATTACTGTTTAGAACTAAATCATAAGTGTAAACAATAATAAATCTACTTAATACTAAGGATTGATTCGGCTTTAAAGGTCGAAACACTTAAATCTACAAAGAATCAAAACGCTAATTTAGACCTTTAATGTCGATCTCAATCCATTGTTCCTGAAGGCTAAAAAAGAATCGCGATATAGGGTATTGGTATAAGAAACTCTGTTTCTATCCGGATAAAACTGGATTAAAAATCTTTCACAAATCTTTTTTTCTTTGTGATTTCCTATTAATCCTGTTTAACACAGGAAGAAATAATTTTTTCAGTTTAAAATAACTGATTCCTGGTAAAAATCAAATCATTAGGATATACCTTGCCTGTGATTTGTGATTAAAGCTTGAGGTATTATTTTCCTATGCAGCTGTTTATGATAAAACATTTTTAAGTGAATCCCGAGCCTCTTATTCTTGCATTATTTGGGAGAATGGAAAACATAAACTTCATGGATTCTCCACATGAAGAGCAGTACATAAGGACTTTCTCAGGAACCTCTCTCGCTGCTTTATTCATAACAGAATTAAATCCTTCAACGATTAACCTAAGCTTACCATAATCCATAGAAAATGAAGAATGCATAAACCCATAATATCGAACTTTCATAAAACCTGATGGAAGAACATGCAGAAGAAACTTTTGAATAAAATCCAATACGCCCAAAGAAGTTATAATAA
>JAQIBN010000142.1 GCA_027859095.1 Spirochaetia bacterium
AACCCCAAATCACATAAGATAGATTAGGGGGGTGTTTAGACATATGAAAAGAACCCTTGGGACTCTCGATATATTCTCCCTTGCAAGTGGAGCTATGATTAGTTCTGGTTTATTTATTCTTCCAGCTGTTGTTTATCCATTAGCAGGTCCTGCAATTATAATCGCTTATCTCCTGGCAGCATTTTTAGTAATTCCTGCATTATTTGCTAAAACAGAACTTGCAACTGCAATGCCAAAATCCGGAGGGGCATATTTTTTTGTAGATAGAAGTATGGGACCATGCTTTGGCACATTTGCAGGATTTGCAAGTTGGTTTTCGCTTTCCCTAAAAACTGCTTTTGCAATTCTGGGTATTGGTGTTGTTCTTGCACCCCACTTTGGCAATTCACCTGAAATGGTAAAAACTATATCTACCGGATTTGCAATTTTCTTTTGTACAATAAATATTATAAGTGTAAAACATACAGGCAAACTTCAAACAATCCTTGTAATAGGTTTAATATTAATTATCAGTTCCTATATTCTAATTGGTTTTGGAAATATTAATATCCACAACTACTCACCTTTTCTGCCTGAAGGGGGCAAGTCCATTTTCCTTGTTGCTGGTATAATTTTTGTATCTTTCGGTGGTTTGACAAAAATAGCTTCAGTGGCCGAAGAGATAAAAAATCCTGGTAAAACTATTCCAAAAGGAATGTTTTCTGCGTTTATAATTGTAACAATACTCTATGGACTTACAGTATTTGTAACAGTGGGGATTTTAAATGCTGATCAATTCGCACAAACATTGACCCCTCTTTCTAAGGGAGCAGGAATTATGGTGGGCAGATGGGGTTTCGTTGCCCTTGAAATTGCTGCACTTATGGCATTTATTACAACTGGAAACGGAGGACTGCTTGCAGCATCAAGAAATCCCCTGGCCATGGCCAGAGACAATCTACTACCAAGTTTCATTGCAACAATAAATCCTAAGACTAACACTCCAATAGTTTCGATAGTAACTACAACTATCTTCATGATAATATGTATTCAATTCCTTAATCTTGAACAACTAATTAAAGTTGCCTCAACAATGAAGCTTCTACTGTTTGCATTTGTTAATTTTTCTTTAATAATAATGAGGGAAAGTAAAATAACTACTTACAGGCCTAAATTTAGATCTCCTCTCTACCCATGGATACAGATAGCAGGGATAATCTTCTATCTTCTAATAATCTTAAATATGGGTTCCCTATCATTGATTCTAACAGGGGTTTTTGTTTTAATATCTTTAATATGGTTTTTATTATTTTCAGGTTTCCGTCAGGAAAAAGATTCTGCTATTATTCATATTGTAAAAAGAATTACAGCAAGGGAAATGCAGACTGATACATTATCTGAGGAATTAAGAGAAATTTTACTTGTAAGAGATGATATTGAAGAAGACAGATTTGATACAATAATAAAAAATGCCAAAATTATTGATATGGAAAAGGGATCAGATATGAATGAATTATTTGATCTTCTTGGAACTGAGTTTTCAAATCTTTTTAATACAGATAAAGAGGAAATAAAGAAACTTATCTATACCAGAGAAGCAGAATCTACAACTGTTATTCATAAAGGACTTGCTATTCCCCATATTTTACTGGGCAAAGAACAGAGATTTGAGATAATTGTAGTAAGATCAAAAAATGGCATTAATTTTGAAGAATCAAAAGACCCTGTTCATACTGTTTTTGCTTTGGCTGGAAGTAAAGATGAAAGAAATTTTCACCTCCAGGCACTTATGGCTATTGCTCAGATTGTACGGAATCCCTCTTTCCAAAACAATTGGAATAAGGCAAAAACAGTAAATGATTTAAGGCATATAATACTCTTAGGAGAAAGAGTAAGAAAAGGAGACATATAATATAATGAAATCAGAAGAAGTCGATTTTTATAAGATGGGTGGATTAGTCCCGGTAATAGCCCAGGATTCAGAAACAAATGAAATTTTAATGGTTGCTTATGCAGATAAAGAGGCTCTTGAACTCACAATTTCTTCAGGATATGCACATTACTACAGTAGATCCAGAAAAAATATATGGAAAAAAGGGGGAAGCTCCGGACATCTACAAAAAATTGTTGAAATTCGGGTAGACTGTGATCAGGATAGCATAATTTATAAAGTGATTCAAACTGGAGGTGCATGCCATACAGGGTATTACAGCTGCTTCTACAGGATACTTGATAATAATGGGTTTCATCTAAGCGGGAAAAAAGTATTTAACCCGCAAAAGGTATACAAGAGTTAAATTTAGACTAACTGATGTTCTTTATATTTCAAGTTAACAGAAGGATTTTTCTTTACAAACCCCAATAAGGAAGCAGCAATTCCTTCATCGCTTAACCCGCATTCTACAAGGAGTTCGGAACGAAGAGCCTGAGAGAGAAAATGATCCGGCATTCCAATGTGCTGAAATAATATTTCTTTATTTTTTTCTGCAATTAAAGAAGCTATATATTCACCTACTCCACCCCTGCGGGATCCATCTTCTACAAGAAAAACGTGTGAATAATCTGATATTTGACCAATAAGATATTCTTTATCTAATGGTTTTATAAATCTTAAATTATAAAGATCTACATCAACACCCTTATCAGCCAATATCTCACATGCAGAAATGGCTTCTGAAACAAGACCGCCAAGAGTTATAAGAAGAATCCTTGAATAAGTGTGCTTTATAAACACTCCTCGTCCTATTTCCAGGGGAGAATCAATACCATTTATTCCTACAGGACATTCTGCTTTTGGATATCTAAAAAGAACAGTTTTTTTACTCTCTATAGCATAATTCAACATTAGTTGAAATTCTTCACTAGATCCGGGCGCCATAATAACAACACTGGGAATAGCACTAAAAATAGCAATATCAAAAGCACCCTGATGAGTTTCTCCATCACTGCTTACCATTCCAGACCTATCCATTGCAATAATAGCAGGAAGTCCAGGTATTGCTATATCATGAATCAGCTGATCTACAGCTCTCTGCATAAAAGTCGAATAGATGGCAATTACAGGTGTAAAACCAGATGCAGCCAGGCCGGCACCAAATGTTACTGCATGCTGCTCAGCTATACCAACATCAAAAAATCTATCTGGGAATTTATTCTGAAAAGGTATTAAACCTGTTCCTTTTGCCATAGCAGCGGTTATGGCAATTATAGATTTATTTTCAGCAGCAATATTTGTTAGGAGTTCACCAAAAACATCTGTATATGTACTCTTATTTTTTGGGATTATATCAACAGGAAAAGGGATGGGAGAAACACCATGATAATCTGAGGGGTTCTCTTCTGCTTTGGTATAACCTTTACCCTTTTTAGTTACCACATGGACTATCACCGGCTTTTGTAGTTTTTTTACATTCTCTAAAACCTTTGTAAGCATTGAGATAGAATGTCCATCAATTGGTCCAACATACTCGAATCCAAGGTCAGAAAATATTGTTTCTTTAAAGAAAAGTGCTTTTACACCCCTTTTCATACGCATTACAAACTGAAAAATTCTATACCCTAAGAAAGGAATGCTAAGTAAACCCTTGTCAATATTATCCCTAATTCTCTGATAGTATCTTGTTGCTGTAATACGACTGACATATGAGGAAGATTTGGAAATAGCTGATCTTGATGAGAGGCCACCAACATTTCTGCTAATAGACATGTTATTATCATTATAAATAATAATCAGATCTTTTCTTAAATGACCTGAATGATTAAGAGCTTCGAAGGCCATACCGCCTGTAATTGCACCATCACCAATAACAGCAACTACTTTACCCTTCTCCCCTTTAAGCCGTTTTCCTACAAGAAGACCAAGGGATGCAGAAATAGAAGTAGATGCATGACCCGTTTCAACAATATCATGAATACTCTCATCCCGTTTAGGGAATCCACTTAATCCATCCTTCAAACGGATAGATTCAAAACTTTCATTTCGTCCGGTTAATAATTTATGAGTATAACACTGATGACCAACATCCCAGACAAATTGATCTTCAGGTGTTGTAAAAACACGATGCATAGCTATAGTAAGCTCAACTACACCCAAATTGGAAGCCATATGGCCACCATTTCGATCAACTACCTCTATAATCCTGTTCCTAATCTCTTTTGCAAGATCAGGAAGAGAAGCAAGAGGTAGTTCTTTTAAATTATCAGGTGAGTTTATTCTGTTTAATAAAGGCTTTTGTTTCATTAATTAAAAATATTAACTCATTTTATAAAAAAAACTGTTTTAAGGTAGAAAAAATTATAACTAAAAATATGAGTTATAACTTACCACAATCTATTTCTTTTTGTGTCTGTTTTTTCTTAGTTTTTTCTTTCTCTTATGAGTCGAAATTTTATGCCTCTTTCGTTTTTTTCCACACGGCACTCTAGGTCACTCCTTACACCCTACTTTATAAGCAGCAAGGCAAAATCAAATCTCTAACGATTATGCAGATAGAAGCCCTGAGAGTCAAGACATATTAAGATCTATTTATGGAAGATAGTTGTTGAAAATCTATTCTGTAAGAGGTATAGTATATTAAAATGGAAGCAACACTAAATAATATTGCCGTAAATTATACTAGTAATAAAATAGATAATATCCTTAAGTTAAATAGTAATGAAGTAAATTTCACATTTCATTATAACCAAAATGAGGAATCTTTTATAAAACTTGAGAGCGAATTCACAGTACCTCATTTTCCAATACATCATGATTC
>JAQIBN010000151.1 GCA_027859095.1 Spirochaetia bacterium
GAGATTGGATATTGCAAAAAGGATTTGATATACCCGAAGTGAGTGAACAGTTTTTTGGAAACAATCAGAATCTACAGGTTCAGGAACTAAGGGCGAAACTCAACTGCCCGGAAGAAGCAATAATACCGGCCTATCTGGCAGAGGAAGCAATACGGTATACTTCTGATGCACAAAAATCTGGAAATCCATTCTTCCTTTGGCTTAATTTTTGGGGACCTCACACACCCTGCATGGTTCCAGAGCCCTACTACTCAATGTATGATCCCGCCATCATTCCGGTCGACCCTGCCTTTCATGAAACATTTGAAAATAAACCCGTCCATCAGAAACATGTTTCTCAGATGTGGGGAGTTAATGAACTTCCATGGAAAGAATGGCAAAAGATAATTGCACGATATTATGGATACATAACTATGATTGATAAATATATTGGCAGATATATAGATTATTTGAAAGAAAACGGATTGTACGAAAACTCATTAATAGTATTTACAGCAGACCATGGTGAGGCTATGGGTTCCAACCGCCTTATAGAAAAAGGTGAATTTATGTATGATACATCATATAAAATTCCTATGATAATTAAGCAACCCGGAAAGATAAAAAGAGATAAAACCTGCAATGAGTTTGTATATCTGCATGATCTGTTCCCAACTGCAATTGAAGCAGCAGGAGGAATTCCCCCGGTTCTTGATCAGGCAAAAAGTCTTATCCCCCTGATATCAGGAATACAGAAATCTACTAACAGAAATTTTATATACGGCCAGTTTACCTCCCATTTTACCGATTATAATCAGCGAATGATAAGGACTCACAAGTATAAATTTATATTCAACAGCCCAACAAGCGGTGAGCTTTACGATCTCCATAAGGATCCCAATGAAATGTTAAATCACATTTCAGACCCTGAATATAATTCGATCAAAAAAGAGCTTATAGAACTTCTGCTAACAGAGATGAAGAGGCTGAATGATCCCTTAAGCGGCTGGTTTGGCCGTATAAAAGATGTTTATTAAATTATAAATAAGCTTTAATTAATAAACTCCCAGTTTCTCTGATAAAGGAGTAAGTAGTTCCAGTTTCCAGGGTTCCGTTCCTGGTGCCACGGAACAGGCTGTACTGAGAATATATGCCCCCTTAGGCTTACCAATAGTAATTCGATTTGTTGCATGGGCAAGGACTTCTTCCCTGGTTTTAAAATTCAAAAACTCGACTGCATTCATATTTCCCTTTACGAATACACGTCCGTCCAACTCTTCCAATGCTGTCGCCAGCTCCGTGTTTCCCAGGGGAGGGGGATCCAGTGTATCAATACCCATTGTCCCGGTTTCTACCATTAAATCCAGACGGTCACCAATAGAACCACAGGTATGTGTATAAACAACTGTCCCTGTTTCTTTTACTGCATCAGTAACCATTTTTTCATATGGAAGAACAAACTCTTTATACATCTCTCTGGAAAGAAAGGGTCCGCCAGCAAAGGCCGATGAGATTAGAACAGCATCTACTCCATGATTCCCGGTAGCTGCCGCATGAGCTACTACAATCTTGCTCAAGTATTCAAGAATAATATGAGCCCGGTCGGGATCTATCAATAAACTCATAAGGGCATTTTCGTAGCCCAGAAGTTCTATAAAATGCGTGAAGGGTGAATAGATTTCCCCATGAATTGATACATCCTTTCCAACTTTCTTTTTAACAATATCAATTGCTTTAAAAAAATAATCAGGTATCTCTCCTGGAAGAAAGTCAGCTACCAGCTCTGGAATATATGGCATATGATAGATGTTCCAAAAATATCCGCTTATCTTGTTAATTCCATCCAGATTAGTAAGATCAATTGTTTCAAAATCTGCACGTTCAAGAGGAAGCTTCCCTTCCAGAAAATGCATGGCATTATCGTCTGAGGGGATTATGGTAATATCACCATTTTTCCAGGTTAATTTTTTTTCTTCACCATCATCATTACTTATCGAGGTAACTCCATTAAGGACATTCGAGGGCATCCCCCACATATTTACAAGTATCCCGTCGAAACTATATCGCTTCTGAAGTTGCAAAAGCGCATCAGAAAATCCTTCACTGGTAAACCATATTTTTTCAGAATCAATATTGGTGTTTAGGAAATAATGTCCTAATGCAAGCTGGCACATAACAGGGACACGATCAGGGAATTTATGATCCATAGCCAGAGCCATACGTTCACGTCCATTCATATTTTCTCCTGGTTGGTTTTACATAACCCACAATATTATAATTTAGCATTCATTAAATTAGAAATATTTGTCTATTTCAACATTTTTTTTGTCATTGCTTTTTAGAAATTTTAAAAGTCCAAATGCTTCCGGCCTGTGAAAATCGAGATTTTTTAAATCAATTGGATTCCATGACAGAAAATGGGGAACAGGAAGTTTATCTCCGCATTTATAAAAGTTAGCATTAAATTGGTGCTCCCAGGGAGCAAGAAACTCTTTTTCACTAAATATACTAAATGGAATTGCAACAGTAAGTTCCCAGGGATTATCAATTTTCCTGGAAGCAATAGGTTTATCCCCTAAAGTTGAATATGTCCTTATTGTTGAGACCTTCTTACTGTCAATCAATACTCGCCCCTCCCTCCGTTCTCCATAACCGGCAGAAGAGGTCCCTATACAGTTGAACTCAAAGTTATAATAAAAACTATTCCCAGACGAAATAAAGAACTCTACACAGCTGTCTTCATATACAGGAGAATTAATGGAAGTATGCTGTGCAAGTATGTGATCTTCCATAACACAATACTTTAACATAATTTCATTGGGAGTATAGGTACTGAAAAAAAACACTTCCGGTTTGTAAGTGAATTCTTTCCAGTTTACTACGTTGATATTGGTTTTTGTTCCATGTTGTTCAATTAAGGAAGATACTTCCACCAGATCGGGATAGGTTTCAGGAAATTGTAATTTTGGTATATCCAGTGCTTTCATATCAATAACCTCATATCTGTCAATAGTACACTATTTTTCTGTAAAGTTGAATATTTACTATTGAAAAGATTGAAGAAGCATCATTTGAAGGTATTATCCATGATTGACACAACCCTAATCACTTACCACAATACACCCATATGAGCAACCTCAACCCCTTATCAATATTATTTAACTCCAGGACCAAAGAAAACCTTACCTTTTCTCCTACTTTAGGAGGAACAATAACAGCTCTGACCCTGGGTAAAGACCTCTACCAGATTATGGATAATGATTCAGTTAAAGAATTACAGAAAAATCCTCTTTTCAGGGGACGAATATTATTCCCCTTTAATGACCGGATTCCTGGTGGTAAATATACTTTTCAGGGAAAAACATATCAGCTTCCTATAAATTGCAATGATGAGGGCAGTGCAATCCATGGATTTATGTATAATAAAGAAGTAACAATCCTTGAAAAAAATCATACAAAAACAAGTATGTTCTGGCGTACTGGAGAAAATAATTTACCCGGGTATCCCTTTGATATATCATTAAAGACAGATATCAAACTCCATAATGGAGGAGTAACATTATCTTTTACAATTAAAAATGAAGGAGGGATTCCTGCACCCTATGCTTTAGGCTGGCACTCCTACTTTAAAACTGATTCTTTATCAGTTTTAACTGCCGCGTATTCTTCATATTTTGAAACAGATGATTTTTTTCTGCCTATAGGAAATTGTATCCCTGCAAAAGGGAGCTCATATGATTATACAACTGGTGCTAAATTCTTTAATCAAACTCTTGACCATACTCTTACGGCACCTCCTAATGGGATTTCCATACTTAAAAATAAAGATTACAGTATTAAGATAAAACAACACAACTTTGGATATACTCAATTATTTATTCCACCAGATAAAAAATCAATTGCAATTGAACCAATAAGTTCAAAACCTAATTCCTTTAATTCTGAGGAAGTGCTAGTGCTTAATGAAGGAGAAGAATATATTGCGAGTATTTCAATTGATATTCTATAAACTGAAAAATTACTATCTTCTAAAATAATTCATAAGAATATAAGAACTTACCCCTGGAATTCTTATATCAGATTTATCATCTGTATATTCAACTTTTATTGTATCTGCAAGAACCGAAAGACTCTGAGTCTTAATAATTCTTTCAATATTCTCAAATAGAAAGGAATTTCCATCTATAATACTGCCCCTTAATATTATAGCCTCAGGATTTAAAATATTGGCTATATCGCTCAATTTCCCTCCAATATATCCAGCTATCTCAAGAAAAATATTCCTTACAAAACGGTCACCATTATTGGAGGCTGTAATAACATCCTCAATCTTAAGCTGATTTATATCACCATCACATGCAGCAATGATCTCACTGTATACATCGCTTTCAATACCTTCTCTGCATTTTTCAAGAACAAAACTTGTCGTAGCAACTGTTTCCAGGCAACCTCTGTTTCCACAAGTACATATAGCACCATTGGGAACAACATTTGTATGCCCTATCTCACCAACAAAACCCTTTTTACCAAAATATAATCTGTCATTTAAAACCATACCCATGCCAACAGTTTCAGAAAGCCATATACAGACAAAGTTTTCTACTTTTATACCCCTGCCGTAAAATTTTTCCCCTAATGCTCCGGCATCAATATCATTTATAAGAAAGAATGGAAGATCAAACCTGGATTCAATCATTTCCTTTATACGAACCTCTTTCCAGTCTCTGGCTAATAGATATTCATGGGAAATCCCTTTTTCCATATCCATATAATCACCCATTCCCAATCCAATTCCAAATATACGCTTATCTATCTTTATGGCCTTAGTTTTTAAATCTTCAATTAAAATAAACAATAAATTAAGAAGTTCGTCCTTGGAGATTCCTTTGATAGTAGGTGTATACAATTCTTCTATTATTGTACCCGAGGGATTTACAAGAGCACCGTGTATATTTGATAGATTAATAATTATTGCAATATTTACACCTATTTCAGGATCAAACTCTAAAAAAATTGATCTTCGCCCACCAGTAGATTTATTTAACCCACTCTCCCTGACAAGACCAAGTTCTATAAGCTTATTTATATACTTCACTATTGTGGAGGGGCTTAAATTTAGTTTGTCGACGAGTTCACCCCGGGTTATTTCCCTGGAATTCAATATATTGTTTAGAATATGCTCCATTCTTTCTTTCTGTATATTTCCATAATCTTCCAACATAAGAACCCCCTATATTTATATTAGATTTTTTTATGGAAAAAATCAATATTAGTGAATTTTTATTTTATAAGTCAAATAGATTACCAACTTTATTGACTTTATATTTTATGTATACTATTTTTTATAAAGATATATGATTTATTAATATAAAAAAGGAGAATGGTTTAATGATAGGAAATGCTATTATAGGACAATCGGGCGGCCCTACTTCTGTAATTAACTCATCCCTTGCAGGAGTTATAGAGGCAGCACTGATTTCTGATGAAATTACTGACATCTATGGAATGAATTACGGAATAGAAGGATTTCTAAATGAGAAACTAATTGATCTTGGTAATCAAACAAAGGACATCCTAAAGGGCTTACGACATACCCCTTCATCTGCACTGGGATCTTCCCGTTATAAGCTGACAAAGGATGATTTTCCCCTTATTTTGAAAGTTCTTGAAAAATATAATATCCGGTATTTTTTTCTAATTGGTGGAAACGATACCATGGATACAATTCATAGAGTTGAAAAATATTGCAAAAGCAAAGGATATATTTTAAATGGTATTGGTATACCAAAAACTGTAGATAATGATCTTTATGGAACAGATCACACGCCAGGATTTCCTTCTGCCGCAAGGTACAATATGCTAAGTGTGGCTCAATCGGGTGTTCTGGCAAGAGATATGCAAAAGGTTGATAAGTTTGTTATATACCAGACTATAGGTCGGGATGCAGGCTGGTTGGCTGCTGCAACTGCTCTGGCTAAGAAAGATGAATCTGACGCACCCCATTTAATATACTGTCCTGAACGCCCCTTTAACAAGAAAGATTTCCTGGAGGATGCACAAGCATGTATTGCGAAATACGGTTGGGTTTCAATTGTTGTAAGTGAGGGTCTTTTATATACAGACGGAACACCGGTAAGTACAGCAGAAGAAAAAGATTCTTTTAACAATAGAGAATTCGGAGCCATGGGAGGTGCGAGTGTAGGACTTAATGTCCATAAAATACTAAAAGATGAAACAGGGTATAGAGGAGAATTCCAGATAACAGAATCCTTAAATATGTGTGCCATTGACAGAGCTGTTCCTCTTGATCTTCAGGAAGCATATGACTGTGGGAAGGAAGCAGTTAATTTAGCCGTAAAGGGTAACAGTGGATATATGGTTACTATTGATAGATTTTCTGACAATCCGTACCAAAAAAAGTTGGGAAAGACAGAACTTACAAATGTAGCTATAAGAGCGAAGACCATGCCGAATAATTTTATAAATGGAAGAGGGAATTTTGTAACAGATAAATTAATTAACTATATGCGACCGCTGGTAGGGGAAATACCATCATATATCCAACTTGATAAAACTAGAGTGGAGTTAAACTAATGGGGAATTTAAATACAACAGTACTTGCCATACAGGCACACCCTGATGATACAGAGATTTTTTGCGCTGGAACATTAGCATTACTTAAACAAAAAGGCTTCAAAATAGTTATAGCTACAATGACTCCTGGAGGAATGGGAGGTGTTACCCATGATGAAAAAGGAACAGCGAAAATTCGTGGAGAAGAAGCCACCAGAGCTGCAGCTATATTAGATGCAGAGTACTACTGCCTGGAACAACGGGATGGATACGTTTTTGATAATACAGAAGCTAGGATAGCGGTAACCAGTCTTATTCAGAAAGTTAAAGCAGATGTTGTTTTTACACACTTACCCTTCGACTATCACCCGGATCACCGAGCTACATCTTATATAGTTGAAGCCGGAACAATTCTTGCTACCCTACCTAATGTTCCAACAGAGGAGACCCCTCTAAAAAGGACACCTCTACTCTATTACACATCGCCCTTTGGTTTTACGAATAACATGGGTGGTAAAATTACCGACCCATCATTTTTTGTTGATATTACCAGTACCTTCGAGAAAAAAAAAGAGATGCTATCCTTTCACGAGTCACAAAAAAAAGTAATGGAGCTGATGTTTAATATTGCTGATTTTTTTGAAGACATGCGTGATTCAGATCAAAACATGGGTAAAATAGCCGGAGTAAGGTATGCAGAAGCCTACTGGCAGAATACAGGAGGTGGTTTCCCAAAAGATCCATTAATACAGAAAATATTAAAAGAGTACAGGAGATAAAGAATGAATCTAAAAGACAATAAATATAACAGATTTTCACTATGCAGAGAGATGCTTGAAACCCCGGAAGTAGTAGCAAAGTTCAATGAAGAACCTATTTCGGATTTTGCGAAGGCATTAAGCCGGGAAAAAAACATTTTCCTGACAGGGGAAGGAAGCAGCAGAATACTTCCGGCAAAACGTGCAATCTATAACCTTCTTAAACAGGGAACGGATCTTGCAGTCTCTACTGATGGAGGAACACAGGCACTGGAATATAATCTTAAAGATTCTATAGTTTTCGGTGCTTCCAATTCCGGTAAAACAAAAGAGCTTATAAGACTTTTTACTACTCTTGAAAATCAAGGAAATAACAATCTTTTTGGTATTACAGCAAATAAAAATACACCCCTGGAAGATCTTTCAGCCAAAACCCATGTTCTTACTTGCGGAAAAGAAAATGCAGTTGCTGCAACAAAAAGTGTAGTAGAACAGAGCCTTTTTTATGATGTTCTTTTTACTGGCTACGCAGGAGAATCAATGGGTAATTTATCGGAAGCTGGTAATGCAATTAAGACTGCTCTGGAAATAAATATTGACAGTAAAATTATTGAAAAAATAGTAAATGCAGGAACCATCTATTTTTCAGGAAGAAATGATGGTGTTGCCGAAGAATTAACCCTAAAAACAAATGAAATTACTCATAAAAAATCTGACTTTCTTGAAGGAACCTATGGGGTCCACGGTATTGAAGAAGTTATGAATAAAGATGATGTAGTAATAATTATTAACCCATTTGAAGATGAAGAAGAAAAATTTAAAGAATGTCTGATAGATGGTGTTGGATTAAATATAATTGCAATATCAACCAGAAAAACAATTTTCTCTACAATAAAAATTCCGAATGTTGATTATTTTCAAAACTATGTGGAACTGGCTGCTGGTTGGAACATTCTTGTGGAAACTGGAATTTCATTGGGAATTGATCTTGATAAAGCAGAGCGTGCAAGGAAGGTTGGGAATGAATTTTTAGGTTAATTCCCGTGTATAAACACTGACAATAGGGCTTCTCCAATAGGGTCAGCTCTATTATTTTTTACAACATATCCCTTAAAGGATCATCTTCATCACTTTCAATCTCAAGGGTAGCTTTTGACTCCAAAGAGTTTAAAGACCCGACATCTTTCAACTTTCTAAGCATAACATTTGTTCTAGTGGTTTTTAGTACATCAAGAGAATTACTTGCCTTATTCAAATGACCGTATACGTTATCAAGCTGTTCCTCAAATTTACCAAACTCAGTTTTCACAGCTTCCAGGACTTTCCAGACTTCACTGCTTTTTTTCTGGACTGCCAGAGTTCTAAAACCCATCTGTAAACTGTTTAACAGTGCAGATAAAGTTGTAGGTCCGGTTACGGTGATTTTATATTTCCGTTGAAGCGTTTCAAACAATCCCGGATGTCTTAAGACTTCACCATATAAACTTTCCACAGGTAAAAACATAATAGCAAAATCTGTTGTATGGGGAGGATCAATATATTTGTTATGAATATCTTTTGCAAAACTCTCAACGGTCTTAGTTAGTTCTTTCTGAGCAACATCAATAATAGCTTTATCTCCACTCTCATATGCGGCAAGAAGTCTGTTATAGCTCTCAATAGGAAACTTCGAGTCTATAGGCAGCCATATAGAATTACTACTATCCTGGCCGGGCAGCTTTACAGCATATTCAACATTTCCCTGGCTGCCCTTTTTAGTTGCAACATTTTTGCCGTACTGTCCGGGAACCAAAATTTCTTCCAGAATATTACCAAGCTGATATTCCCCTAAAACACCCCGGGTCTTAACATTGGATAATACCTTTTTTAAGTCTCCAACGCCAGTTGCTATTGTCTGCATTTCACCCAGGCCCTTATGAACCAGTTCCAAACGGTCACTAACCTGCTTAAAAGATTCCCCAATCCGCTTTTCCAAAGTAGACTGCAGTTTTTCATCAACAGTCTTACGCATTTCTGTAATCTGTTTATTATTATCTTCCCGTATATCTCTTAGATGTTTTTCAATAGTATCTTTAACTTCTTTAATTCCTTCTATTGTTACCTTATTTATATCGAGCTGCTGCTTACCGAATTCTGCTGTGCTCGATTTAAAATTCAACTCAAAAGATTGCAAGGACTTAGTCAGCTCTTCTCTGCTCTTATAAGCCTGGCGACCGTTTTCTTCTCTATTAAGCCGGAACTCTTCTCTGGTATCTTTACTGCTTTTATCCAGAACCACATAAAACTGACTAACAGCAGCTTCCATATCTGCTAATTGGGGTTTTACATTTACTTTAGCTCTTTTAAAAAGAGTTAAAATAATATTTACCAATGCTAAGAAAATTAATGTAATCAATAATATATCAGTCATAAAAAATCCTGCTACTCCTCTAGCTCAACTGTAGACTCAATAAAAAGTTCCTCCAACTGATCATCTGTTACAGAACCAGGGGCATCTGTCATAAGACAGGTGGCTTTTTGTGTTTTTGGAAAAGCAATTACATCCCTAATAGATTCAGTTTTAAGAAAGTGCATTAAAATTCTGTCCAGACCCAGGGCAAGTCCACCATGAGGAGGAGCTCCATACTGCAGGGCTTCCAGAAGAAAACCAAATTTCTCTTTAGCTTCCTCTTCGCCAATTCCTAAAAGGCTGAAAATTTTCTGCTGCATTTTATTATCATGGATTCTTATACTACCACCTCCAGCTTCTGTACCGTTAAGTATAATATCATAGGCATTCGACCTTGCTGCATAGAGGTCTGTATCAAGTTTATCCTCATCTTCCGGTTTTGGAGCAGTAAAAGGATGGTGAGTCGGAGTTGGGTTGCCGTCACCATCTTTATCAAACATTGGGAAGTCAACAACCCAGGATAGATTAAGTTCATTTTTATCAATTAAATTAAGTTTATCTGCAAAGTTAAGCCTTAATGCTGCCAGGCTCTGACAAACAATAGAGGCCTTGTCTGCAATAAATACAATAATATCACCAGTCTCTGCACCCATTTTTTTATACAAAGCATCGACTTCACCATCTTTAAAAAATTTAACAATAGGTGACTGAGGACCGTCTTCATTTACCTTAATCCATGCAGCACCTTTGGCCCGATAAGTTTTAACAAAAGGAGTCATTTCATCCAGATCTTTTCTGGATAAAGAAGTTATTCCATTTTTAATATTAATTGCACGAACAAAACCACCATCAGCAATGGCATTTGCAAAAACACCAAAACCCGAATCCTTGAAAACATCGCTTAGTTCTACAATTTTAAGACCAAATCTAAGATCAGGTGCATCCTTACCATATTCAAGCATAGCCTGGTCATAGGTCATTCTTGGAAGAGGAAGTTTTAAGTCTTTATCAAAAACTTCTTTTAAAAGCACCTTAAAAAGATTTTCAATAACTCCCATGACATCATCCTGATCAACAAAAGCCATCTCAATATCGACCTGGGTAAACTCAGGTTGCCTGTCCGCTCTTAAGTCTTCATCACGAAAACATCTGGCAATTTGAAAATATTTATCAAACCCGGAAATCATTAAAGACTGTTTAAAAAGCTGTGGGCTCTGGGGAAGTGCAAAAAATTTACCTTCATTAACCCGACTGGGAACAAGATAATCTCTGGCACCTTCAGGAGTAGCCTTTGTCAAAATAGGAGTTTCCACATCTACAAATTCATTGTTAATAAAATAATTTCTAATTATATTTGTAACCTTGCTTCTAAACATTAAATTCTTCTGAAGCTGATGCCCTCTTAGATCAAGGAATCTATATTTAAGTCTGGCTTCCTGATTAACACCATCAGCATGATGGATATCAAAGGGAGGTGTTTTAGATTTGTTTAATATTTCAAGATCTGAAACATAAATCTCTATTCCACCCGTAGAAAGTTTATTATTTGCCATACCCTCAGGCCGTTCACTTACCATTCCGGTAATTGCAATTACATCTTGGCTTCTAAGGTGCTGAGCTGTTATATGGGCATCTCCTGAAACAGATGGATCAAAAACAATCTGAGTAAGCCCCCATCTATCTGTAAGATCAATAAAAGTAACACCACCATGATCACGATAATTCTCTACCCATCCATTTAATGATATTGTCTGTCCGATGAGTTCTTTTTTTATCTCACCACAATTATGCGTTCTTTTAATTTTCACGTATCTATCCCTGCTTTAAAATTTTTTCACGTATTAATTTCTGTGTCTTCCCGGGGTTTGCCTTACCTGAAGTTGCTTTCATAACCTGTCCCATTAGAAAACCAATTTGTTTATCTTCACCAGCTCTGACAGCATCTGCAACCTTTGGGTTTGTATCTACAATATCAGAAACAATTTTTACAATCTCATCATCATTAGGCCCCTCATCAAGACCAAGTTCCTTAACAATTTCTTCAGGATCACTATTTTTTTCAAATACCAATCCAAGAACTTTTTTCCCTATCCCTGAGCTTATTTTATCAGTTTCTATCATATTTAGAATACTAAGTAAACGCTTTGGGCTTAAAGGAGATGACTCTATTTCCAAACCATTATCGTTAAGAATTTTCTGAACATTACCTCCAAGCCAGGAAGCTACAGTAGTTGTAATACCCTTATCACCCTTTCCAAGCTTCACTACTTCCTCAAAAAACTCTGCCATAGCCTTTTCAGATGTTAGAAACACAACCAGCTGCTGATTGATTCCATATTGATTTATAATTCTTTCTTTTTTTGCTCCCGGAAGCTCTACCAGAGAATTCTTAATTTCATCCAGGAATTTCTCTTCAGGCCAATAAGGAGGAAGATCTGGTTCAGGGAAATACCTGTAGTCGTTGGAAGATTCTTTTGTTCTCATAGAACTGGTTCTTGAACTTCCTTCATCCCAAAGTCGCGTTTCCTGGATAATTTCATCTCCGGAACTCAACACCTTTGTATGACGTTTAATTTCATACTCAAGAGCCTTTTTAACAAAACGGGAAGAATTAAGATTTTTACATTCTGTTTTTGTTCCAAGACCCTTGCCATGCTCGTTTATAGAAACATTCGCATCACAACGAAGGCTACCCTCTTCCATATTACCGTCAGTAACTCCAAGATAACGAACCATCTGCCTGAACTGCTGAACGAAGGCTTCCGCCTCCTCTCCACTTGCCAAATCAGGTTCAGTCACAATTTCCAGTAAAGGAGTACCAGCTCTGTTGTAATCAAGTTTAGATCTGCTCCCCTCATGAATCATCTTTCCGGCATCTTCCTCAAGGTGCACATCGTGAATTCTTATTTTCCTTGTGCTTCCATCCATGAGTTCAAGATCAAAAGATCCATCTATTCCAAAAGGAAACTCAAACTGACTTATCTGATAGTTTTTAGGCATATCCGGATAAAAGTAATTTTTCCTTTCAAAAACTGCTTTTTCATTTAGATGGCAATTTAGAGCCATTGCAACCTGGTAAGCTTTTCGTACAGCTTCCTCGTTCAAAGAAGGGAGAACACCAGGATAGCCCATGCAAACAGGGCAAACATTGGTATTAGGTTCACTTCCAAATACATTTTTACACCCACAAAAAACCTTGGATTCAGTAATAAGATGAATGTGAACTTCAAGACCAATAAAAGTCTGATACTTACTCTTTTTTACAGTATCTTTCAAACCTTACTCCAATTTTTTACACCTTCAACTGACTGGGAAGGGAACTCTGCTTCTAAAACCTCTGCAATATTAAACAATCGATCTTCTTCAAAAGCAGGAGCCGTAAACTGAACCCCGACAGGCAAACCATTTTCAATACTTGAAGGTACAGCAAAAGCAGGTAAACCTGTAAGATTTGCTGCACAGGTATATAAATCAGCTACTTTCTGCTGAAAAGGGTCAAGATCTGTAGATCCGTGTTTAAAAGCAGCAGTAGGAAAAACAGGCATCATTATAAGATCTACCAACTCAAATATCTTATCAAATTCATTCCGCATAGCAGTTCGAATTTTTTGGGCTTTATGATAAAACTGATCCTGAAATCCGGACCTAAGAACATAGGTCCCAAGTAAAATACGAAGTTTTACCTCATCTCCAAAACCTTCATCTCTGGAAGACTGCATAATTTCACCCGGGTTATTCCCGTTTTTAGACCTATAACCATACCGAAGGCCATTATAGCGAGCTAAATTGGCACTGGCCTCTGCAGTAGCAATTGTATAATAAACAGGAACTACATATTCAAACGAAGGCAAATCTATATAATTTATTTCAAACCCGAGTTTTTCAAGACGCTTTATACTTTTTGAATAAGAGTCCTCTACATCTTTACTTAAAGAACCATCTTCAACTTTTAAAACTGCAATTTTTTTAACATCCCCATTATTTCTACTACCGGGATGCTTAACAGAAGTATTGTCTTTTATATCCTGGCCTTTCATAATATCAAATACAGTTCGGGTCATCTCTACAGTACCAGCAATAACACCAACAACATCCAATGAAGAAGCATATGCTGTTAATCCATATCTGGAAACAACACCATAAGTGGGCTTAAAGCCATACACCCCGCAGAAAGAAGCCGGTTGTCTTACAGAACCACCGGTATCTGAACCAAGAGCAAAAGGTACCAAACCGGCAGCAACTGCAGCAGCACTTCCACCACTGGAACCACCAGCAACACGTTCTGTATCCCAGGGATTATTAGTTACTTTAAAAGCAGAGTTGTCAGTTGAGGATCCCATACCAAATGCATCAAGATTTGTCTTTCCAACAACTACAGCTCCGGCATCCTGAAGTTTTGCTACAGAAGTAGCAGTATATGGTGCAGCAACACCCTTAAGAATTTTGGAGCCACAAGTAATATCAAAACCTTCAACAGCAAAATTATCTTTTACCCCGAAAGGAATACCAGCAAGAGGACCTTCCAATTTTGAAAAACCCTTTGTTCGTTCAATATCAAATTCCAAAAAACTGCCAATCTTTTGTTCCCAGTCATTTACATATTTCAAATAGGAATCAGTATTTTGGGATATATTAGTATCTTTATCCTGCATTATTTATCCTTAATAAGCTTTTTGCGCCTTATCACAATTTGAATTACAAAAAAGCTCTTCTCTAATATAGGTTCCAATAACTGGCGAAAAAAGCCGCTTAAAGAACCTTCGGAATTATTATAAACCGATCTTCTGTTTGGGGAGCATTATCCAGCATCTTACCAGTCACATCTGTGGTCGAAACAATATCAGTTCTGGTTATGTTTTCCCTACCCAGAGTCTGTACAGTAGCTTCCAGACCCGTCACATCAATCTTCTCCATAACAGAAAAATATTCCAGCATACGACTGACTTCTAAAGCCAGTTTTTCTGCTTCTTTTTCATCCAGATCAAGCTTTGCCAGATTAGCCGTTACATATAATTCATCTAAATTCATAGTCTATTTTTATACCCTTACAGTAATTAAAAGTCAATAATAGGAGGGGGGAATCGCTGCGAGTCTCGCGCTCCATCCCCCTGTTTACAAAGGAGTGTTTTTTCTTGACTTCCGGTATGACTATAGTTATACTATAGTCATGAAAACTGCAGTCTCAATTCCCGATAATGTTTTTCTGGCCGCAGAAGAAACAGCAAAAAGATTAAACATCCCCCGTAGTCAGCTATACTCAAAAGCAGTAGAAGAATATATTAGTCATCACAATAATGAATATGTAACGGAGAAACTCAACCAGGTTTATTCCAAAGATTCAGATAAAGAGACAGAATTTTTAGATACAAATATTCAAAGCCTAAGGGATGCTACTGCAAATGATTCGTGGTGAAATTTGGTGGGCAGATTTAGGGATTCCATTTGGGAGTGAACCAGGGTTTAAAAGACCGGTACTTATTCTGCAGGATGATTTATTTAACAAAAGTAGAATTCATACAACAATCGTCGTATCAATAACTTCCAATTTATCTTTATTCGATGCTCCTGGAAATGTTTTCCTGGAAAAAGAGGAATCAAATCTACCAAAAGATGGTGTAATAAATGTATCTCAGGTTTCTACACTGGATAAACAAAGGCTAATCGAAAAAACCGGAAATATCAGCAAATCTACAGAAGAAAAAGTGAATGGTGGAATTAGACTGGTATTGGGATTGAATTAGTAAATTACAGGCTGCCTACAAAGCAATGGACACTTTGCGGGGATTAGTACTATTATTCCCAGTAATATATGCGGAGTTTAATGTAATTACGGAGAATAAAATGTACATCTACCAACAAGATAACTGGCCCCATTTTACATATAATAACGAAATACTTCTAACTTTATTAAGTGAAGTGAGAAATTTGCAGGGGAAAATTATTGGAAAAATGGAAACACTTGGATTTAATCTAAAAAATGAAGCTGTTTTAGAAATAATGACTCTGGATATATTAAAATCTACTGAAATTGAAGGAGAAATACTGGAACCGGAACAAGTTAGATCCTCATTGGCAAGGAGACTTGGAATGAATGTTTCAAACCCTGTGCATGTTGATAGAGATGTCGATGGAGTAGTAGAAATGATGTTGGATGCAACTCAAAACTATGACAAACCAATGAGTTCTGAAAGGCTTTTCAACTGGCATCGTTCATTATTTTCAACTGGGAAAAGTGGAATGCATAACATAATTGTGGGTAATGGGCGTAATGATTCATCCGGGAAAATGCAGGTAGTTTCAGGAGCAATGGGAAAAGAAAAAATCCATTACCAGGCTCCCAATGCAAACCTGCTTGAGAAAGAAATGCGATTATTCATTGATTGGTGTAATAATGAAAATACACTTGACCCGGTAATAAAAGCAGGAATAGCTCATTTATGGTTTGTAACACTACATCCCTTCGAAGATGGAAATGGAAGAATTGCAAGAGCTATTTCTGATATGCAATTATCAAAAGCTGATAAAATATCACAACGTTATTACAGCATGTCAGCCCAAATTAGAATAGAGAGAAAAGAATACTACAATATCCTTGAGAAATCACAGAAAGGAACACTAAATATAACAATTTGGTTACAGTGGTTTCTTAGTTGTCTACTAAAAGCTATAAATGCCTCGGATGAAATACTACTGAAAGTTCTAAATAAACATCAATTCTGGATAGCACATTCAAAAACTGTTTTAAATGAAAGACAAATTCTTATTCTTAACAAATTATTAGATGGATTCACTGGAAAACTAAGTACATCGAAGTGGGCGAAGATTGCTAAATGTTCAGACGATACAGCACTCAGAGATATTAGAGACCTATTAAGCAAACAAATACTTTATAAAGAAACAGCTGGTGGAAGGAGTACAAGTTATAAATTAGCAGATATAGAAAAAAGATAGAAATATCTACATTAAAGTAATTTGGTTCAGGATTAAATGTTCAGGATTAAAGGTTCAGGATTAAAGGTTCAAGATTAAAATAATTTTTTCTTGTGTTATGCCTGTACTAGTATTACTATGGTAAAAGAGAGTGCTTTAGACAGTAGACAAGGTATTAACAGAACATGTTTCGGCTGTATGTGTTTATGGGCTGCAAGGAGTGTTCTTAGTGAGATTTAACTAAGCAGAGCTAGAATATTTCCTGGGTTTCTCAAGATGTATATTATTAGAAAATGTGAAGAAATTATGAAAAAAGTAATATTGAAGGAAGATCCTAAAAACAACTCAATTGAAATAGCATTCAGGTATGATGAGTCTATTCTGGATATGGTCAGGGGACTCCCTGTAAGAAAGTATCTAAAAGACCGCCAGGTATGGATTATTCCAAAAACACCCTATTATAAATCAGACTTAAGAAAATATTTTGACAAGTCTGTAGAATTGGTTTTTACAGATGATAGAGATGAAAGTTCTATTCCCCAGGGATATCTTAATGAACTAAACCTGCGGCGATACAGCAAAAATACTAAAAGGGCATATCTATCCTCTTTTAAGAAATTTATTGATTTTTACAATAATAAAACAGTCTCTACCCTCTCTGATAAAGATGTTAACCAGTATATTACCTACCTTGTAGAGGATAAAAAAGTTTCTCCGGCTATACAGAAACAGGCTATTAATGCAATTAAATTCTATTTCGAAAAAGTTCTAAAAAGGCCCGTAATACACGACTTATACAAAAGGCCAAGGAATGAGAAAAGACTTCCTGCTATTCTGAGTGAGGAAGATGTAACCAGGATTCTTGTGGTTCTTACTAATTTAAAGCATAGAACTATACTCACTACAATTTACTCTTCAGGTATCAGATTAAGTGAGTTAATCAATTTAAAATTGATTGATATTGATTCCGATAGAAAACTGATAAAAGTTGAACAGGGAAAGGGTAAAAAAGATAGATATACAATTCTTTCACCAAAGATGGAAAAACTTCTTGATATCTACCTCCAAATATATAAACCTGAAAAATATTTATTTGAAGGAGCAAAAGGATGTAAATATTCTACCAGAAGTGTTCAGAATATTCTAAAAAAAGCAGTAGAAAAAGCCGGAATTAGTAAACATGCTACCGTTCATACCTTAAGTTATGCTAACCTTCTGTCATTCCTCACCTTTTTCTGTAAAATGTTCCTTGAAAGTAAGTTGGCTGAAAAAAGGTTAGCATAATATTACCCATTCTTTTTGATGGATTTGATGCCGCATAACGATGCAAGATTCATATCCTGCTTCCATTTTTTAGGCATTTTGGTGACTGAATCGTCTTCAACTTTGGCAAGAGCGGCAGCCTTCATCTCGTTCGTCACATCCAAATACACCATGGTAGTTTCAATCTGGGAATGCCCCAGCAAGCGGGATATCTGCACAATATTAAGGCCGTCCTCAAGCCAATGGCTTGCCCTTCCATGGCGAATTTGGTGGGCATGCATAGCCACCGGGACTTCCGGGCAAGATTCATGGGCTTGCCTTGCATAGTTCTTCAATTGTTTGTTAACAGCAACTTGGGACATTTTGCCAGCAGGCCCGGTGTTCCTTGAATAGAAAACATATGAGTTTGGTTTGGGAGATGTCCCGTGGAATTTCCGAATATACCTATGCAGATGCCTCACTGTCTTAGGCATCAGCATGAGTGTTCTCAGTTTACTCCCCTTTCCCAGAACCGTGATCGTTGGCAGGGAACCCTCGGTCTTGAGATCCTTGATTCGCAGGGAGAGGATCTCATCAAGTCTGACGGCTGTATTGTACATCGTGGAAAACAGTGCCAAATCCCTTTTTCCTGTTTTTGTTTTCTGGTTTGGGATGGAAAAAATAGCGGCCATGGCCTTCTTTGAAACCCCTTCTACGGGCTTCCTGTAGGTTTTTCTTTGGGGGACAAGAGCTGCTTCATGGAACAAGTAGGACAATGATTTGTTTTTTTGTGCGACATATTTCAGGAAAGCCCGTATAGCCGCCAACCTATTATTGCACGTACCTGCACAACAGCCCCTGGCCTCCGACAGCCACAGCAGCCACGCCTCGATATTGTCCTTGCAAAAATTGTCAGGAACAATCTTCAGCCCATCAATGATCTTTTCTGACTCGAGGAACTCGAGAAAAAGCGCAAGTGCATACTCGTATGCCTCAATTGTCTTGTCACTACGAATCTTATGGACTGGAAGATACCGTTGAATCCAGTCGCCAATAAGCCGGGAAATCAGGGCGGTAAGATCAGAGTTTTTCCGCATCTTCCACCTCCGGTACAATTGCATCGAATGAATCGCTGCATAAATCCAGTATAATGCCAGAGAATGCGGGCGTTAGCGAATAGTAGTATCTGGTGCTTTCGAGAACCGTGTGCCCCATGCTCTTGCTGAGATATACGAACTGTGAGCTGAATTCGTCATCGTTATCGGTCCACTTGTTGATGTTGGTCGTTGCATAGCAGTGGCGAAGACTGTATGGGATAGCATAGGAAAACCCGCAACTGTCCCATAGCTCTCTAAAATTCACTTCTACCCACTGTCGATTGTGATGTTTGTTTTTATGGGATGTGAAGAAGTACTTTCTGTCCGGCGAGAAGACTCTGATTGCGGCATCATATCGTTTCATTAGGGTAAGCATTGAGTCATGCAATACAACAAAATGCTCGTTGGGTCCTTTAGAATGTCGTATACTTACCACTCCGGTATCCAAATTTACATCTTCGTGCCCGAGCAGTCTCGCCTCATAGGTTCTCAGCCCACTGCTGTACAGCAGCCTGAAGAAAACCGGGATCGAGATTGCTCTGACTTGCTCATTCCAGGACTTCCCTTTTGGTAGATTATCACAGGCATTGAAGAAACTAGCCAACTCGGACTCCGTAAACGAGTGCGGTATGAATTTGGTTTTCTCACTACCTGGTATTTCCACTGATGGAACATCGGGAAATCCGTTCTTCCGGAGGAACTCCACGAAAACCTTGATACAGGAAATCCGTTTTCGGCAAGACATACCGGTCTCGGTCGGTCTTTTTCCACACCAGCCTTCCAGCATGGATTGCTCCAGTTTTTCGGCATCAGGATAATAGCTTGCGCAGTATCTGTCGAATAGCTGGAGGTTCGCGGCATAGGTCTCAGACCACTTATTCGAGGCAACTAGGTAGTTGACAAATAAATCCATTTGATGAGCCATAAAGGATCGGTATTTATTCATCGCAACACCCCCTCACATAGGGGAAACTGCTCAATACTTAGCGAACACACTTTGAGGTGGGTAAAATCCGCACTCAGATATGCCTGGGTTGAATTCGGCGATGAATGTCCAAGCACCTCGCTGATGATGGTAGCGGGAACTTCATGAGCAAGCATTCCAGTTGCCAAATGGTGGCGGAATAGGTGAAGGCCTCTTCTGTCGCCCTTATTTATACGGATGCCAGCCTGCTTCATGATTACCGTTGCGATGTTGCAGCAGTCTCCGCTTACTATTTTGCGAAATGGAGGTCTCAATGTCACAAACACTTCATTGATAGATACTGCAGGACGTTCGTCATGGATGTAATCGTAGAGTGTGTTTCCCACTGTCGCTGACAGGGGTAAGGTAAGTGGTTTGCCGGTTTTTTGCTGGGTTATTGAGATGGTGTCGTGTATCCAATCGATATCTTCAAGAAATAATCCAGCGATGTCGCAGGATCGAAGTCCGGTATACATGGCCAAAAGTCCAATTGTGCGGTCTCGTTTCGTAAGATTTGGCTGTTCACCGAAAAGGGTATCTTTGACTTTGAGGATTTCTTCCTCGGTCAGATACTGGATATTTTTCCGCACACAGGGTATCTCCGGTAGGAATCCAATAATACGGTCACAAACTCCACTGGGAAGGGAATCCCTGCAGGCGTGGAAAAGGGATAGCAGGTTTTTCCGGTAGGAGCCGCTTTTGCACGGTTTTCCGTCGGCATCGGTAAGGACATCGATAACTGATTTGGCGGTGATCTGGCTGGGTTTAGTGATTCCTCTCGACTGAAGGGCTGTGAAGAAGCTGATTCCACCATAAAAGCATACGTTGATAGTTGAGGCTTTGATTCCACGTTTCGCTTCTGTTTTTTTGTAATAGTTAAGCAGAGATTTGAATTCCTCGGAGAGCAGATCAAATTTCGTTACTTTACCGATTTTGCTTCTTCGGACGCCTCCTGGCAGCTGACCCGAGGCGTCGAAATACTCGATTGCTCCAAGAACCCATCTTCCTCCTCTCTCTACTGCTTTGCTCTTGTCTCCGTAATGTTTCCAGAACACATCTTCATAGCTGGCGCAATTTCCAGATTGAACCTCACGGTCAATCTTCTTGAACACTTCTTTGAATCTTTTGATCGTGTGAGACGAATACCCGGCAAGTAGGTGAGCATTGAGCATCTCGTCCCTAAGCTTGTCCAAATTATTATTTATCTGCATTTGTATCCTCCTAAAATTGATTGTTAGAGGATACAGGTTCATGAATATTATGCTAACCTTTGCTCAGCCAAATACCTTATGGGCATTACTTTATGAAAAAGGTGAGGAATGACAGAAGGTTAGCATAACGGAGAAACTGCTTACGTAAGCAGTTTCTCCGGCATAGTTTTGCAACTCATCTGCTGGAGAATGGGACAGATTTAAGATATATACAGAAACTACTAGGCCATAGCAGCAGTAAAACTACTGAGATTTATACACATGTAAGTAAAAAATCCATAGGAAAGATTAGAAGTCCTCTGGACAACCTGGATTTATAAGAAAAAGGAGTAAAAATATCAGATTCGTGATACCATTCAATTGAAAGGGATATCAGCAGGAATTATACGTAATATCCTGATATTATAAGTAGAAAGTACAACACCGATAAGGTAAAAGTATCAACAACAAAGATGCTGATACCCAGGAGTTATAGGAAATATTTTTTAAAACCTAAATGGAGGGTAAAATGAAAAAAGTAATTTTTAGTCTTTTGTTAATATTATTGATTCTGAGCAAGCTTAGTTCTCAGGAGTCAGAACTTTCTGGTAAATCCTATAGCCTCAATCCAGGCTGGGATATTATTCTTAAGGAAAACACTGCAACTTTTAAGGATTTTGAAAATCCTGACATTATTTCTGAT
>JAQIBN010000267.1 GCA_027859095.1 Spirochaetia bacterium
GAATCTGATCATAATTAATTTTTATTTGTTCCATTTGTAAAACGTAACATACTTTTTACTTACCCTCAAGATTGTCATGCTCATTTTTATGAGCTATATTAGGAAGATGAATAAATTAACTGGTATTATTTTTTTACTAATAATAAACATCTTTACTATAAGTGCATCCGAAAATATTATAGATTTTCTTTCCACAGAAGAAAAAGAATTACTTCTCACAGATGGAGAAATAAGCAGATATTTTTTTGATAAAGAGCTACCGTCATACTTATTTGATAATAGTTTTGAAAATAAACTACTAGATGAAATATCAAAACAGGAGGTTACTATTGGAGTGGAATCACTATATTTCCTTAAATACAGTGATCTTTTAGAGAAAATAAATATTGATGATATTTCCATTTTCAATACACTACTATCTGTAAAAACTATGAAAGGAATAGAGTATTACTCAAAATCCCGGGAGAAGATGAGAACTCTGTATACTGAAAGTTTTGCTGTAAAAGATCTGGATAGTTCAGAGCCGGTACCAGATCCAATTTATAAAATTATTCCAGAGGAAATAACCCGTTACCTTCTTCAAACAGACAAAACTTTTGGTAAAAACCTATATAAAGCCATATATAGGTATGACGGTAACACAATTTGGATTAATATTGTTAATAAAACAAAAATGAAATATTCATTTATTCCAATGGTCAAGATCGATAATATGAATGTTAATCTTTTTGTTACGACAATTGAAGACGGCCTTTTATTTTATGGCGTAAGTATTGTTGAAACTTCCTCTTTTCTGGGTCTGGCGAAATCTAAAAAAGAATCCTTTTATAATAGAATAAAGGCTATGTTTATGTGGTTTTCGGAACAGCTTGAAGATTGATGTTATTAAAAAATAATTCTACCATTCTTTTATCCAATGTACTGTCATCTAGAAGATTTATTTTAAGTTTATCAATTTGATTTTTGTCCATATTTATTGTTTTTATATAATTTGATGTTCTTGCCAAACGAAAAGCAGTAATCAATTCCTTTGTACTCATGCTCCTATTCCATGGCCAGGCAGAAGATCCAAGACAAAGGGATGGCGGATTATCTATAAAAAGATTTTTATTGGACCAGTCCTTGAGCCCCGGTACTGGATAGTATAATGAGATACCAATAGAAGTATTTTGGGTATGCAGATATTTTATTGTTTCCACAGTTTTTAAAGGAGAATCTCCCTTAAGACCACAAATAAAATAAGTAATAACAGGTATTTTAAGTCTGGAACTATATTCAATAATTGCTTCCAGTTTTTTTCTATCACCAGATCTTTTTGCATCCTTAAGCTGATCATTATCCAATGATGCCATAGACAGATTTAATTGAGTAATGTTTAAATTATTCAAATTATCCAGCAGCTTATTGTCCATAAGGATGTAGTCCATTCCATTCTCTGTAGAAAAAGAAAAGTCTATATTATTTGTTTTACATTATTTATTTATATAGTTTAGTATTTCCAGAAAATATTCTTTATAAAATAAAATATTATCATCTTCAAAATTCATATGAAGCTTAATTTTTTCTTCTTTATCTGCCCTGGTTAATACTTCATTAAAAAGAACATTCATCCCTTTTTTTAGATCTGACAAAGGAACTTTCCTTAGTTTTCTGCCAAAAACAAGATGGTTAGCACAAAAACTACACATTTTAGGGCATCCCCTGCTTATAATAGTAGATACTGTAAAACGACTGTTTCTTCTACTTTTTAAGTTATAAACAAAGGGTAATTCCCCAGTAAAACCAGGGTTTATTATTTTACCAGGATATGAATACTCAGCCAACCCAGCCATATTTTCTATTTCTATAATGGAATCTTCCCCCTCTCCAGTAACTACAAGATCTGCAAAAGGAGAGAAATATTCAGGCATTACTGTAACTCCGGGTCCTCCAACGACTAATAGAAAAGATAAGGACTTAGTCCTACGAATTTCCTTTAATTTTTCAAGAAGCTTTAGGCTGGATTCTGCATAACCCCATGCAAAACATGAAACAGCCACAACATCAGGATTAAATTCTATAATTTGTTTGACACAATTCTCTATAGAGGAGCCAAATCTGTAGTAGTTATTAAACCATGAGGTACTCTTTATATCTTTAGAGTATTTTATCCGATATGGATTTAGATAAGTTAACGTTTCCGGGATCTTAATCTGTTTTTTAAGGGGTTTTTCCAGTGCACAATTAATTACCTGACAATGATGTCCTCTAGTTCTCCATATTTCTGAAAGAGAATGCAAGCCAAGGGTGGAGCTACGGTGGGGAGTAAAATAAAAATCTTCTACTGGTGGTTGTACCAGGATAATATTGAGGAGGCTGGCCTGACTTATTTCTAAAAGATGTTCTGTGTCATTCATGATTTGATTATAACATCAATAGGTATAAACCTGAACATTCTGAAAAAAAGAACATTCCTCTCTCAACACACATTTTAAACAATCTGGTTTTGTCCTACAGTGTTCCTTTGCATGCTTCACAATTAAAGCATGATACTCCTGATACACAATAAAATCTTTTTCCAGCTCCCTGTTTAACACTTCTGCTATCTCTTTATAACTCTGTGTACTTTCTAAAATTCCAAGTCGTCCGAAAATCCTCCTGGTATATTCATCAATTACAAACAAAGGAACTCCATATGCATATAAGAGTATAGAATCTGCTGTTTCCTCACCTATCCCCCAGAGTTCAAGAAGATTTTCTCTGTTCGGAATATTCCCATCTTCATAAAAGTTGCCATCAAGTAGATACCGAGTAAGTATTTTTAGTTTTTTTGCTTTCTGATTGTAATATCCGCTTGGCCTTATTGCATTGGCGAGTTCATCCTGAGGAATCTTTAGGATTATATTTGGATCCATTAGATTATCTTTTACAAGATTATCAATGGCTTTTTCAACATTTATCCATGAAGTGTTCTGAGTAAGGATAGCCCCTACTGCAATTTCTAATATTGTTGATTTTCGTAGAGACGCCCTATAGTTTGTCTCTATGAAAACACCGCTGACAAAATACCCCCTGTCATCGCGACCCAATGTATTCCGGAGGCTATAAACAGGCCACCACCCCTGAGGCCCATATTCTTCAAGTAGTTTATTATAGATCTGCATAATATCCTGGTTCATATATTTTAGATTATATCTTTTTCCAGGGAAAAAGACAGAAACAATATGGATATTCACATCCAATGGTAAAGTGCGTTGAAGATTTAAGGAATTTTTCTGGAAGGTATTTTCTATAGATATTTAAAATCTTGATTGTATCCATACCCGATTAATAGTTTGAAAATCTTAACCGGAAGGGTTATAATGAAAACCAGGGATTCACTACCCAAAAAGCCCAGCTGGGCAATTCCAGGTATCAAGGAGTAAAAATGGCTGAAATAAACGAAAGAAAATCAAAAAAAAGAATAGGATGTTTAGGAGTTCTATTAATAATAATTTTAGTACTTGCAGTTATAGCAGGGTCATTCTATCTTTTTCTGCCTAAAATACTGTCCAGCGCTGTATCAGGAGGAAAAGTCTCTACATTGATGCCTAAAGGGTTTCAGAGCAGCATTATAGACCTTCAAAACATAGTAACTGATAACATTGATCTCCTTAAGGAATATGGACTTTCGACAGATGAAGCAGCCGAAATTGTTGCATCTCTGGATTATAATACTCTGGAAGCATGTATGGATGATATTCAGCAGTCTACTATAAAGAACTCTTCAGAATTAGTGGATACTGTCTCTAAACATGTAGACCTTTCCAAGGCCGACATAGTCAAAATTAAAAAAGATCTGTATACCGAATTCAAGGACGGGGAGCTCAATAAGCAGATAGAAAAACTAAGAGAGAACCCAATTTTGAGTAGATCGGGTTTTTCAATTCTAAAAAATACAATAATTGAGGTCTTAAAGGTAGAGGATTAAAACACGCACATTTATTTCAGCAAATTCAACAGGAAAATACCTGGGATGTAACCCTAATCTCTATACTGATTCACATATTCTACATTTTTTTGAGATTTTTCACAGTATTTTTGCATTATCTTGGAGCTTTAAAGTTAGTTTTTGATAATTTTATGGAGACATTTTATACTATTGGAGCAGTAAAAGTGACGCTGAAATTGATTTTATTATCAATATTGTTTGTTGCATAATGAAATTGGACAAAGTTGCAACCCGGAATTCCCCACAATTGCAGAATTAAAATGTGCGGAATTACAGCAATAATATATCCATCAATAAATATGATCTTGTAGAAAATTTTGTTAAAGACATTTTGCCCAGAACAATATTTTATTATAAAAAAGAAAAAATAATTGAGAATTTGTGTACACTAACTAATATTACTCTTCTTGAAGATCTTAAAAACATAGATAAGATAAATATTATTGAAAGTAATATTAAAGCAACAATTAAATTATATAATTATAATAAATC
>JAQIBN010000169.1 GCA_027859095.1 Spirochaetia bacterium
CCGTAGGTTTGAATTAATTAACTTTTCAATTGCTACAGGATCACCTTTAGCTGCACTCCGGGCATAATGATTCTCTTCGTCTCTTGTCAAAAGATCTATTTTATTAATTTCCTTCAAATATATTGATAAAATATTTTCATCATCGTATGGAGATTTTTCTGTATAAATTGTTTTTTTTGCTGTCATTTGTTCCTCCCATATTATTACTTACTTTATAAGCAATAATTGTGCCAACAATGACAATATTCATCTAAATACATATGGTATAACATTTTAAAAATTGTGTTTATTAATTTAAAAATATAAGCAACTAATCAAAACCATAACTATGAGTCAAAACAACACACAAGTAAAAATTATTCAAAAATATGAGCCAAAACAACCCTTATTGTTTTGATAATATTTAGCAGTTAAGAATTATTTGTTTATTTCTATCTTAAAAGGGATTATTTGACCCGTACTATCATTTTCAGATTCTGTTAATCCAAATGTTACATCTGTATATGGAAAATCAATTTCGATATCTTTAAAAATTATAATTTTTTCAGACTGACACTGCCCATGAAGAATACCTGAATCAATAATTTGTTCCCAGTAAATACTTATAAGGTCAAAAATCATGTCCTGCTCAGCTTCTGATTCAATTTTACCGGCTTTTTTACCATCTAAATATGTGGAAAGCTGAATTAAATAAAAATTATGTTTATCTTCTGACAGACGATTTTCCGGATAAAGTTGATTTAAAATTGATGCACCTGATCCGTTTTTATCTGCACACATAGAAGCATCCCAACTTCTTACAGCAGGTGCCATAAACCCTAATTTTCTAAAAGCAATTCCTAAATTAAAAAAAATAGCAGCAAGATCCAGATCCTGTTCGACTGGACATCTTTTTATTGATCGATGAAGATGACTCAGAGCACCCCTAAGATCTTTACTAATAATACATTTTCTACCTTTGAAAAATTCAGCCTTCCAGCTTTCCATATACATTCCCCACAAACAGAAGATACAAAGCAAAAGGAAGTAAGGCAAGTTATTAATTAAATTGAGTCCTTACTCCTTGACGATCTCAATTTTCATGTTTATATTCTCCTTGAACCAGTAGAAGTAGAGACGTAGAATGTTACGTCATCTGGAATAAATTCTTAAAAAATTGATTTGGAGGAAATAATGAAAGTAAAACCACTTAGTGATAGGGTACTTATTAAAACAGAAGAAGCTGAAACAAAAACAGCCGGAGGTCTTTTTATACCTCAGACTGCTCAGGAAAAAACTCAAACAGGTGTTGTGGTAGAAGTTGGTGATGATAAAGATATGATCAAAGTAAAAGCTGGTCAAAAAGTTATGTATGACAAATATGCCGGAACAACAGTTTCCATAGATGGAACAGATCATCTTCTTTTAAGAATGGCTGATATTCTTGCTGTTATTGAATAACAGTCTCTAAATACTATTTCATAAGGGTTGTCCAAAAAAGCATGAACTTTGGATTCGGGCTTTTCCAGACAACCTTTTTTATTTTATTTTAAGATTGGAACTGCTATACAAAAAGTTTTCCATATCATTAAGAACTTTCTTTGAATTTCCAATGCTCCTTGCTGTATCAGGAAGTGTCCCCATTAGAATAGGACCATATCTCTTTCTAATTATACGTGGATCAAGTATAAGAACTACCCCATAATCAGTTTTTCTTCTCATCAATCTTCCAAACCCCTGTTTAAGTTTCATGGCTGCTTCGGGTAGTGATAAATCCATAAAAGCATTGCCACCATTTTTTTCAATAGCTTCAATTCGTGCCTTAATAATTGGATCGGTGGGAACACGGAAAGGAAGTTTACATATTATTACAAGTTTAAGGGAATCCCCGGGAGCATCAACACCCTCCCAAAAACTGTCTGTTGCAAACAGAACACTGGAGATATTTTTATTAAACTCTAAGAGCAGTTTTGATCGATCCTGCGCCCCCTGTTTCATTACTGTTAGCCCCTGCCGGGTAAGTAAAGGTTCCAGTTCATTATATGTAGCATTAAGCATACCATATGAAGTAAATAGAACAAGAGCACTTCCTTCAGAGATCTCTATAGCATCTACTATAATACTTGAAATATAATCCTGAAAATCAGGACTGCCTGGATCAGGGCCATCATCTGGTATCCCAAGCATAACCTGCTTACTATAATTAAAAGGAGAGCTAAGAAGAAATTCCTTAGCCCTGCTATCTGGAACCCTGTCCAAACCAATCCTGCCCTTCCAGAATTTAAACTTTTTTTGAACAGTCAGAGTTGCAGAAGTAAAAACCGTAGTCTTTAATGGCTCATAAACTGCTTTATTCATCATATCAGAAATATCCAGAGGAGTATTTGAAAAGGAATAAAACAGCTCCCCTTTCCCTGTCTTTTTCTGTTCAATCCAAAAAATATTATCTTCTTTTGTAATAAAATCAAGAAAACTATTTAATATCCCTGCTGTATTTTTCAAACGCTGCATGGCAACCTTCATTTCAAAAACATCAGAATTATCTTCATCCTCAGAAAAGAGTATTTCTCCACCATCTTTTATATAACTTACAAGCTTAACTATTTTTTTATGTAAATCTCTAATACTTTCCAAAACAGGGTCAAGTAATTCTGTATTAATTAATGCAGTCAGTCGAAGAGAATAGGAGCCATTCATAAGATAGGCAGTATTAGTATCCAGAGTTTCAGCAGCAATCCTGACATCTGCAACAAGAACAGGAATATCTTTATAGTCCTCAGGATGGGGCATCATTTTCTGCAAAATTACAGAAAGCCCCATATTCCTTGATTTTCGCCGATAAAATATTTTACCAATATGCTTTAACAAGATAAATTTATTATAAATTTGTGAAAAAAAACTAGTAGCACTATTTTCAATTGTGTGAGCCTCATCAAATACAACACGGGTAAAGGTCGGTAAAACAGCAGTCCCCTCATACCCTACACCATTCATTCGCATAGCCAGATCAGAAAATAGTAAATGATGATTTACCACCAGCAGATTTGCAGAAGCAGCTTCTTTTTTCAGTTTCATTACAAAACATTTCTCCCGGTAGGAGCAACGCATACCCATACAAGAATCAGATTCAGAACAAACAGAACTCCATACTGTGTACTCCGGAACAAATGAAAGATCAGATTTACTTCCAGTAGATGTTATACCTGACCAATCATATATAGCCTGCAAGGTACTGTTCTTCTCCTGGAAAAGGGAGTTATCTTCCATTGCTTCATGAAGACGCCTAAGGCAAATATAGTTTCCCCTGCCCTTTACCAAAATACTTTTTAGACCCCCTCGATCCCCCTTCTCAAGTAAGCCTGTAATTAAAGGAATATCTTTTTCTATAAGCTGCTGCTGAAGATTTATAGTAGCAGTAGATATAACAACTCTCTCATTATTTGCCAGGCACCATTTAATGGCAGGAACAAGGTATGCAAAAGATTTTCCTACCCCAGTACCGGCTTCTGTCATATTAATTAAATTGTTATTAAAGGCATCAACAACACCCTCTGTCATTTGTACCTGAGCATCTCTGGTTTCATAATTCTCAATTTTTTTACTTAATAGTCCTCCGGGAAGAAGAAAATTACAAACCTCTTCCATATCCAGTTTTTTACTTTTCCGGGTTTCTATAGCTTCACTTACACAGTAAATTTTGGTAACAGAATTATTAACTATGTAAAAACCTATACCCTGATTACCCAGGCTCGATGCAATTTGTAAATCTGCATTACTGGGTTTTAAGACCCCAGAGGGGTGATTATGAATAACAACATCGCTTTCAAGCATAAAGGGATATAAAGCAGGCGCAGCAGAATCATTCCCTCTGGCAGCTACCTCTGCATTGGAAACAAGACCACTTTCAGAAATAAATCCTGTAAATAAGACTTCCTGACCCTCTGCATCATTTATTGCAACCCTCATTTTAATTGTTACTTCCGGGCTTAATTTCTCTCCGCTTTTCATATGGGTATTATCCCTTTTATATTTGTTTTGTAAAGATGTTGGGGATTTCGGGTGTCACCCCTTTTTGAATTAAAACAAGAAGAGGGCGCGATAAATCGTGCCCCTACATTGTTGGTATGGATAAATATTGTATTATTGTTAATGTAAAATATTTTATAAACAGACGGGGTCGGGCTCTGCGTGGGTACCGTTTGTTATTGCATGGACGCCCACATAGGGGCGTCCCTACAAAACAAACCGCTTCGCGCCACTACGATCCCTGACATATTTGTATTACAATCTGCCATCTATTTTTTACTGGAAAATTTTGACCTGTTTTAGAATATAATTTGTGATAGACTAAATAATAATAATTTGTATATGTTCTTCATAAAAAGGATTAATAAAACAATGACAAATAATTTTCTAAAACCAGGTAAAATATTACTTATAATACTCTCATTTCTGAGTCTAATTAGTTGTTCTTCATCTCCTGCAGTACAGGAAAATCAGGATAAAAGTTCAGATATAAAAACCTCTGCTGGTGAATATTTAAAGAAACTTGTTTCTGAAGGAAAACCAATCAGATTATTAATTGCCATTAGTCCGGATAGAATAAATGTTCAATCCAACGATGAGAACCTGCCACAGGAATACAGATCAAACAGGGCAAAATATATTGAATCAGTACAGAAACATATTTTATTACAGTCTTTTGGTGATAGTGTCGTGTTAATAGACCGGTCTAATCTGGATACAATTAATAATGAAATATCATTACAGTTATCAGGTATTATTAGTAAAGAAACAAGTAATGTAATTGGTGAACTTTCCGGAGCAAATTACATTTTAACCGGTGGTCTGGATTTTTTTGAAGATTTTAACAAAAAAGAATATTTCGAAAAATTCACAAGAGAAATAATAGAATTAAGTACCGGAGAAATG
>JAQIBN010000282.1 GCA_027859095.1 Spirochaetia bacterium
GTATTAGTGCTTGAGTACGGTAATGAGTAAACATTATTTTAAACTACAAATTCCAAACGAGATTGCCACGCTCCACTTCGTTCCGCTCGTGATGACAGTGGTTAGTTGATTGTTAAAACAATTTCTTTATGGGTGGTAGGCCGAAATAGCCCACATGTATTAAAGATTCTCGTTTCTGATCAGTTTGGTAACGATGCTGAAATTACAATGGGTAAACTTAATTTTACAGGTTGGAAAAAAATGACTGTTGCAGTCCCTACTACAATTAAACAATTGGACTATCATTATGCAAATAAAATGGGTCTTAAAGTTGAAGGCTTCAGAATTGATTGTGATCCTAAAGAAACGCTGGGATCATATTTCTTTTATCTTGATGATCTTCGTGCTGTTACAGATCTTTTTGCAGAAGAAAGCCGGGATGTTGATGATATGATGGATAACTGGTAGTAGATAGTTATTATTTAAATTTTAATAAAAACCCTCTGCAATAGAGGGTTTTTTTGTTTCCGGTTTTTAGAAGGAGCTGAAAATATGAAATTATTTAGCAGTATTCCTAAGCTTTTTCTTCAGTGTTCAATTATTTTAACATATATTATTCTTCTCCCTGGTTCTCTGTTTTCAGAGGATATTATTACACTTGACCTGGGTAATAAGTATAGAATTACTGAGCGGCAAAATTTAAGAGTTAGAATAAATGGAAGTTATAAAGGATACCTGTTTCGGGAATACAGAGGTTTTCTGAGAAGACAGGCTGAAAATCTAAATCATTATAATGGAGAGTTTTATATTCTTCAGGACATGAAGAGAGATTCCCAGCTTATTGCCAAAGCTGTTGATGATGTGTATTTAACTGATTTTCTATTGAATAATGCTGGATATGTTTCGATAGATGATAAATTTGAAGTACCCTTGCATAGAAGTTTTCCTGCCTTCTCTTTCGATGCTGTTGCGCCAGGTGATTCATGGGTGGCTTCAGGTACAGATTTAATATATGACAGTAGTGGTAATTTTGTAACTATTCCATTTCTTTGCAGATATATTTATAGGGGAGAGGATGTTTATCAGACAAGGCCTGTTAAGGTTATAGATGCACAATATGCTCTACGTTATAAAAAAGATTCTTTTGATAATAATATATCTGATATAAAATCTATTAATGGCAGTCATAAAGCTGTAATAATGCTTTACAAAGATGATCGGGGTGGAATATTTATTAGAACTGATGTTAACCAGAATATTGGATACCTAAATGGTGATATAGAAGAAACTACAGGTTTTATTTTAACATGGTATGATGGTATTTCAGCTCTGTCTGTAGAATCAAACAGGCAAAAGATAATAAAGAGTCTTCAAGAAGTTGATAATGAGGATATTCTCCTGGAAGAACGGGTTAATGGGCTTGTTCTTCAAATGCAGAATATTCATTTTTTACCAGACAGCTCTGTTATACTGCCTAATGAGCGTTTTAGAATGGACGTGATTGCCAAACTTCTTAAAGAAGTTTGGAATAGTACTTTTCTTGTTGTGGGCCATACAGCTGATATTGGAACTGTAGAGAGTCAATACGATCTTTCTATTGAAAGGTCAAAAGCTATTGTAGATGAATTGGTTTTAAGAGGTATTTCCTCAAAACAGTTTTTATACAGAGGTGAGGGAGGGGAAAACCCTATTGCTTCCAATTTGACCGAAGAAGGTAGGGCAAAAAACCGTAGAGTAGAAATTACGATTCTGGATTAAAAAGATTTAGGAAATTATTTCTTATTTTTTGTATTAGATCCTCTAATGGTATATTTTGGCAATCAGATAATGTTTCATAGGTATAACCAATATGTCCTGGATGGTTTGTTCTTCCACGTACTTTCTGCGGGCTTAGATAAGGGCTGTCAGTTTCTGCAAATATTGAGTTAAATGGAATTTTCGAAGCAACTTCACGTAATGATATATTTTTTTTATATGTAACATTTCCAGCAAATGAGATTGCTAACCCTAAATCTAAAGTGTTTGCAGCAGTTTTATAATCTGATGAGAAACAATGCATAATTCCTCCGGATATAGGTTTTGTTTTATTTAATATTTGAATTATTTCTTTATCAGCATCTCTGTTATGAATAAGAACAGGTAGTGTATATTTATTAGCCAGTTCCAATTGTGCTTCAAATAATTCTATTTGCAGTTCTTTGGTGCCGTAGTTCCAATGCCAATCCAATCCAATCTCACCTATAGCGACGATTTTATTATTCTTAATAATTGTTTCCAGAGAGTTTATTAGATTAGGAACAGTATCCTTTTCTACTTCAGAGGGGTAATTCCCTGCAGCAAACAGTATTTTTTCAAATTTTGATAGAAGTTTGTACCTTTTAGAAAAATCACTCATTTCTGTTCCAATATCTATTGCATATTCCAGACCAGATTCAAATGCCTTGTTTAAAACTTCTTTGGTATTTAATTCTTTGCGTTCCATAATAAGACCATGGAAGTGAGTATCTATCATACCTTCAAGAAGATTAAAGTCCATTTATATATCCTTTATTTTTTATTGTAATCTATGTTGACCAAGATATAAATCAACTATATTATAGTAACACAATTCGCCGGAGTGGTGGAATTGGTAGACACAGAGGACTTAAAATCCTCCGGCCTTAACAGCTGTACCGGTTCAAGTCCGGTCTCCGGTAAAAATAGAAAGAGTGATGGTTTTAAACTGTCACTCTTTTTAAATTCTGTTAGTGATATGGGATATCCGGACTTGAACCTTGGTCATTGAAATTGAACCGAAGAATGAGGTGAGAATGCGGAGTTGCGTGGCATTTGGAGTAAATGCTGTAATCAGGCTGTATAGGCTAGAATTCAAGATGAATTACCGACTAGCAACTAAGTTGCGACCAGATAAGCGGAGTGCATGACGAGCCTGATTCCGGTCAAATACCAGGTGAATCCGAATGATATATAAGCTCAAAACATAGTTTAGGAGATCCTTTATCTTAGACTTTGCTGCAGGGGAATAAGCTGAGATGGTAGTCTGGAACCACAGCCAATGTGGAAAAGTTTCGCCATTATTAAGCCCGATGGAATAAACCTAAAATATATCATTGAACAGGTCCTGCTGTACCCAAATGTTTTAATGGTGTAAATTCTCGCCATAAAAAAACCTGCCGGAATCCGACAGGTTTGTTCTTCATTGTATTAGTAATCTAATTCTTTTTCATCCATTCGGATCTGATTTCGTCTTTCTCTTTTTCCCAGGCCTGATCAATCTTGCTTTCAATCTCATTTTCAAGTTTGACTCTATCGGAATCCCATTCAGCCCGAAGTTCCAGAGCCCTGGCATTGTTCCATTCAGCTTGAACGCCTGGTAGAGCAGTTTCCCATTTTTCATTAATTGTCTTTTCTGCCATATCTATCTCAGTAACCAGAATCCGTCCCTCTTCTGCCTCTGTCGAGCCGGGTTGATTATTAAAAAGAGTTGTCAGAGAAAGCTTGGCCTCCTTGAAATCGCCTACTGTAAATTGTGCTTTTGCATCGGCGAGGAGCCTGCTGGCTTCAAATCTGGAAATATCCAGACTTTGTTTAAGTTCTGCATTTTGGGTTTTGGCCTTACTAACAACAGTAAAGCTCATGACTGCAAATACCAGCAACCCACCTACAAGAAATGCAACAATACGGTTTAGGGTAATGTTTTTTTGATTTGACATATAATTCCTCCAATCAGAATATAGATAGCACTTACAGCGCTACACGAGTGCTTCGAAATTAATCCGATATATTCCTGATTTGTAGAATTACTTATGTACCGAATCAACCTGAGATTTATAAAATGTTAATCTCTAAGCTGCTCATTATTAAGGTACGGCTGATTGGTTAAGAAGTGTACCTTATTCGGCGTATTCTTTTTCTTTTCATATGTGGATAAACAGGTAGTAGATGCCGGGCTGTAAGAACTGGGAAGTAAAATTTACAGAGTGCATTTTAGAGAATATTTTTTGATTATGCAATTCTTAAAGAATTCAAGATGCATGATATAATGAATTATAAAAAGGAATTATTCTTGGGAGGAGAAAGGGATCAACCGGGATTAAAAAGTTGGATGAATACAAGGATGAAATTGATGGCTATCTGGCGAATGGGAAGAGTAAGAGCTGGATTGCGACAAAGTTTGGGGTTAGTAGGCCTACATTATATTCATATATTAAGAGGGATGGGAAAGCATAATAATATTCGTTTCATGTAGAATATCTAGAAGTGCAAGATTATTAAGAAGCAATGGCTCCATACATAGATAAACATATCCCAACTACTATTTGCCTTAGAGCTTCATTTCCATCATGAAGAACTTTTACATCAGAAGTATTTAACTCACGTTCTGTATCTCCATTGAGCCGTTTTTTTCCTGATTGTCTCATACAGCTTTCTTCGATACTCGGTGCATAGGGAAGTCTTCATATGCCTCCCAAATCTTTTCCAACGTGCTTAAGCGAGGATTCCCCTTCTGCTCCAATCGGGTATATGACGTTCGATTAGGCAGACCCAATGCTTGCTGAGCCTGTCTCAAAGTCCACCGTCTAGATACCCTGTACTGTCTGACAAATAGTGCAAATGCAAGCTGTGGATCGACCGAGATGCTTATCACTTCATCTGCTCCTTCTAACGTAGGGTCTGGAAGTGGGAATGTATAATTAGATCCTGCAGGTTCATCTAAAGTCAAATCCAGAGCTTCTTTAAGATTTGCCCGCAATTCATCCATAGTATTACCTTCACTTAAACATTCCGGTAACTCCATGCAGATAGCTGAAAATCCCTTATCCTCTGCTTGTACTTTAAAATGGTATTTCATACTTCCTCCAGCCCCTTTAACAACACACTCTCAGTTCCCTTTGCCAGCTCATTGTGCAACGGAATAGTAGTTCGAGCATCATCTTTTCCCATACGAACATGACTGCCTCGTTGTCGCAAAATAATCCATCCTGCTTTCTTATACTTCTTTACCATTTCTTTTCCAGAGATCGGCATATTATCCTCCTTTTTGCCATTTCTCAACAATTCAAATTTTTTGCAGGTATGCCTCTCTCGATAATGGTAAAAATATAGTGTTAATATACACATATATGTGTCATTTGTCAATGTTATGTAGTAAAAAATAATCTCATGAAATTTTTAAAAAGTGGTTTTGGTAGGATACTTAAGGAAAACAAAGTAGGTAAAAGTCTATACAGGACGGATGGCATTTTTATGACCCATTACGGATAATCAGATGAAAAGGGGTTTCCCCGGGGGCAGCTCTCAGGAAAATTAACCCCTTGGAAATGGTAAATGCTTTTACCCTCAGCACTGTAAAATTTAAATACCCCACAATGTGAGAAAATTATAGCTTTCCATAACCTCCTATAATAATATACTGTCCAAAATTCTATCTACGCTGTATAATCAAACTCATATAAAAACAATAACCTCGTAGAATAGAGTATAACAGGAGCAACAATGCCTAAAATGACCTTACCAGAGCTTGAATCCCATCTATGGGGCTGTGCAGATATTTTAAGAGGCAAAATTGACTCCTCTGATTATAAACACTACATCTTCGGTTTGCTCTTCTTTAAACGCCTCTCAGACGTATGGGAAGAGGAATATGAAATAAGGCTAGAAGAGTTCCATGATTCTGAATTGGCTAAAGACCCTGATGAGCATAGGTTTAACATACCAGAAGGTGCTTTCTGGAAGGACGTTAGAAAGCACTCAACTAACATAGGAGAGCACCTCAACTCAGCCTTTCATAAAATAGAAGATGCTAACCTACGACTTCAGGGGATATTTCAGGATATAGACTTCAATAACAAGGAAAGGTTCCCTGATACTACTTTGGAATTACTACTCCAGCACTTTGATAAGTATAGGTTTAG
>JAQIBN010000046.1 GCA_027859095.1 Spirochaetia bacterium
TCTTTTGGGTTATCAGGAAAAAAAATTAAAGATTTTTGATAATAGGATAAATATATGCCTCTGGCACTAAGCAAACTTATCGGCAGCACCTACTACATTCCCTCCCCATCAAACGTGGGTCTGATTATCCAGGATAATAAAGCTATCCTCATAGACAGTGGCAGCGACAAAGAAGCAGGTCGTCAGATTCTAAAACTATTAAAAGAACAGAACCTTGAACTATCTCTTATTATAAACACCCATTCCAATGCAGATCATATCGGAGGCAATGAGTTTCTTCAAAAGCGTACGAACTGCAGAATTGCTGCAACTGCCATGGAGGCTGCTCTTACAGAGCAGCCTGTTCTTGAAGCTTCGATATTAAATGGTGCTTATCCCCATAAACGCCTTCAAAATAAGTTCTTACTGGCAAAAGCTTCCAGAGTAACTGATGTTATTTCCAATAGCGGCCAAATTCTTGAAACAACCCTGGAATCTGTTTCTTTACCGGGACACTTTCTGGATATGATTGCAGTTAGGACGACCGACAATGTACTTTTTACAGCAGACAGCATTATTTCCGAAGAAATTCTTTCCAAGTACCACATCCACTTTCTCTACGATGTAAAGGCTCACTTCGAAACCCTGGATATGCTGAAAAAACGGGAAGATAAGCTCTTTGTACCAAGCCATGGGAAACCGGTAGCTCCGGATGTTTTTAAAGCTCTTGTTGAATTTAATGAACATAAAATAAAAGAGAATATTTCTGTTGTCCAGGATTCAATGACAGAATTCATAACATCAGAAGATATACTTGCAAAAGTTTGCACTTATTACGGTATAGAACTTAATGCAAATCAGTATGTGCTCATTTTTAGTACCATAAGGTCAATTTTAAGCTATCTTCTGGATGATAAGCAAGTAGAGGTCAGTTACGATTATGGATGGATGCTTTGGAGGAGAATGTAATATGAGCTTTCAAAAACTTGCAAATACAAGATTCAGTGTACGAAAATATAAAAATACCCCAGTTGAGAGGGACAAAATACTTCGTTGTCTGGAAGCTTCCCGACTTACTCCTTCTGCATGTAATTCCCAACCCTGGCATTTTGTGGTTGTGGATAACCCTGAAGAAGTTGTCGTTCTTGCAGAAAAAACAACGTTACCTTTAACCAAACTAAACCAGTTTGTAAAAGGCTCTCCTGTAATTATTGCAATAGTAGCTGAAAGGCCAAATCTAAGTGCTGGATTAGGCGGTATGATTAAGCAAAAGCCCTATTACCTCATGGATATAGGCATGGCGGCAGAACATTTTTGTCTTCAGGCTGTAGAAGAGGGCCTTGGAACCTGTATGCTTGGTTGGTTTAATGAAAAAGCAGTAAAAGAATATCTTTCTGTTCCTGCTAAAAAGAGTATTCCCCTTTTAATTACTCTGGGTTATCCTGATAAGGAAGTCTCTCCTGCTAAAAACAGGGCTAAATTAGAGGATATTTACAGTTTTAGTAAATACTTTGGACAAAAATAGCACTTAGTTTAAAACTCTCAATCCTGGGAAGTAGTTTTGTCAGAGATTGGATCTCTGAAATCTACGAAGTCGTGTATCGAAGTAACCAAGAGAACTGCTGATATTGCTTTCAACAGCCCCTATAAGTGAGTTTGTAACCAGGATCGTTTGTGTCTTAAATAATTTCTGTGGATCAATTTTTTCTTTAACTATCTTAAACCCCTTATGTTTATAATCTCCCAGAATTTTTCTCTCCATTACTCCCGGTAATCTATGTTTTGATTCAGGTACAATTATACATTTATCCCTGAGAAGTAGAATATTTCCTGTGTTTGTTTCTGAAACAGAACCATCAGCATTCAGGATAACAGCCTCATCAAATCCATTTTCTTTTGCCCATTCTCCTGCTTTTAGATAAAATAAATAGTTCATGGTTTTATAGTCTGCCAGGAAATTTTCCCTTTTTCGGGTATAGATAACCAGCGTAAAACCTTCTGTTTTACTTATCGGTTTTCTAGTCTCATATCTTTTACATGTAACTGTTATATTTTGATTATAAAAAAGACCGCTTTTCCCTTCAGAAATCATTATCTTCATGACAGCAGTGCTATCCTGCAGTCCATTCCTTTTAATCAACAATTCAGCAATTCCCACCCAATCCAGTTCCGTCAACTCTTCCCCTAATACTATTCTGCTCCCTTTCTTCAGCCTTCCAAGATGTTCTTCAAGATATTCAACCTTCCCCTTTTCAATTTTCAAAGTTTCGAATATACCCTTTCCGTACTGATATCCCTTCGACATTCCAGGAATCACTGCATCCTTTTCGAGTATGAATTTACCGTCATTCCAGCAATACAACTGTTTTTGGAATAATTCCGGAGTATTTCCTGTTTGTCCGGGTAAGTTTCGAGCTTTATCAATATGTCTGTTCATCACCTTCATTAGACTTTGAGCTTTATGTAGAGTTTCATCAAATTCATCTGCAGGATCAGAGTCATACACTATTCCTCCTCCTACAGAAAAAAGCACCTTTCCACCTGTAATGGTTGCTGTTCTTATGACAATAGAGAAGTCCATTCTATTATTAAAACCAATATAACCAATTGCACCTGTATAAATATGGCGTCTGAAAGGCTCTTTTTCATCTATTATTTCCATGGACCGTATTTTCGGGCAGCCTGTAATAGATCCTCCGGGAAAACATGCCTTTAGCAGATCAATACTATCCTTACCATCCTCAAGAATCCCCTCAATTGTAGATACCAGATGGAACACGTTTTTATAGATTTCCGGAGATTTATGGTTTAGAACCCTTATGCTTCCTCCCTTACACACCTTTCCCATATCATTTCTTAACAAATCCACAATCATTGATAATTCAGCATCATCCTTTGGACTTGCCTGGAGCTCTGCTTTAAGAATATCATCCTCTTCTACTGTCTTTCCCCTTGGTCTTGTTCCTTTAATGGGTTTTGCTTCAATCCTTTTTTTATCCTGGAATATAAATCTTTCCGGAGAAGTGGATACTATTGTGTGATCTCCACAGTTTAAGTAGGAAAAGAATGCGGCCGGATTTTCTTTAAAAAGCTCTGTAAAAAGTACATAGGGGTTTCCTGAAAATCCGGATGTAAATCTCTGGGACATATTTACCTGATAAATATCACCCTCTTTGATGTAATCAATAATTTCTGAAATATAATTTTCGTACTCATCTCTCTTGAAATTTGATTCAAACCCTTCCCGGGAGATAGTGAAATTACCCTGTATTGATGGGCTCTCTGCTGCTGTAAGAAGTGACAATAACTGATCAACATTTTTAGAACCATCACCTTCCAGTTCCACAATCTGTGCATATATTCTGCCAGTAACTCTGTCCTCAATAACTAATAGTTGTGGAGCAATCATATATAAATCGGGTAAGTTTAAATCATCGATAGTTGTACGACTAATAAATTCAATGTGATCTTTCATGTCATAGGAGAGGTAACCAAATAGACCTGCAGATATAGGAAGATCAGGGCTATCACCTTTCCTGCTATTTTGATTTTCATACATTTGCTGACAATTGGATTTTATTCCCTGAAGCAGGTCGAACGGGTTACCCGATAATTCTGTAGTCCTTCCTTGTTCAGTAATAAACAAATTTGTACCCTTTGAGCTTATTTCCAGCCAGGGCTCAGTTGCCAGAATATTATAACGCGCATGCTCCTGTTCTCCTCCACTTAAGAGTAGAACTGTTCCTTTGTTCTTTACAAAGGGTTCTGCAAATTCATGAAAATGTTTATTTATTTTTACCTCTCGTGTAAGGATTTTCCTTATACTTGTTTTTGGGGATGTGGTGAAATTTGGTTTATTTATCATTGGTGGTATTTCCGTAACTTAGAAAAATATCAATCATTGTAAACCCATCTTCTGTCATAAAGCTTTCAGGATGAAACTGGATACCAAAAAGGGGGTAATTCGTGTGTTCAATACCCATTATTATTCCTTCCTTACTATAGGCTGTTTCCACAAGTTCGCTGCTCTCTCTTTCCACTATCAGAGAGTGATATCTTGCTGCCAGAAAGGGTTTTGGCATTTGTTTAAATATTCCAACTCCCTCATGATATATTTCATCTTTCTTTCCATGAACCGGTACAGGAGCTCTGACTGTTTTGCCGCCGAATAATTCATTTATACACTGCATCCCCAGGCATACTCCGAGTATGGGTACGGTCCTGTAAAATTTATTAATCAGGGGGATTGATATTCCGGAATAATCAGGTGTACGGGGTCCGGGGCTTATCAATATGTAATCAGGGTTTAATATGGCAGCAGTATTAAGCTCTATTTTATCATTTCGATAAACATGGATTTCGAGATCATACAGTTTAAACATCTGAACCAGATTGAAGGTAAAGGAATCGTAGTTGTCTATTACAAGAAGTTTTTTCAAAGTGAGCTCTCCAGAGTTCTATCCGGTGGTATCCAATCAGAGGATAACAGCAATCAGATAGTCTGTCGATATTAATATGGAGGGATTTTCTCTATTTGACAATGGGATATATAAATATTATACTAGTCTTAGACTAGATTGATATCTTGTGGAGATTTCTTATGGAGACAGTTGGTGCATATGAGGCAAAAACTCACCTTTCCAGCCTGCTGGAGCGTGTAATAAATGGGGAACGGATTACTATTACAAAACATGGAGTTCCGGTAGCAGTTCTTCAGCCTCCGGAATATGAATACAAAAGAAATCCTGCAGAAGTAATTTCTGAGGTACGGGACTTTCGTGAGAATTATTCTCTTGATGGGCTATCTATTAGAGATATGATCGAAGAGGGTCGATCATAATGAATAGTGGTTTTATTATTGACAATTCTGTCGTCATGGCATGGTGCTTCAAGGATGAAGTAAGCCTCTATGCTGATGCAGTTTTGGGAAAGTTGGAGTTCGTAAAAGGGTATGTTCCATCAATATGGCCTTTGGAAGTGGGTAATGTATTATTGGTTGCAGAGCGTAAAAATAGAATCAGTGAAGCAGGAACTGCCCGTTTTATTGAATTACTTGATCAATTACCAATAGTAGTTGAGCAGGAATCTCCAGATAGGATGTTTAAAGAGGTATTTGCATTAGCTCGTGAATACAGACTCTCAAGTTATGATGCTTCGTATCTGGATCTTGCTATGAGAAAAGGTTTACCTATTGCTACCCTTGATAAGGATTTAGTTAAAGCTGCAGAAAAGTGTAAGGTTCCAATGTTTACTGTGGAATAGACATTGTTAACAATTTGACCTACTGTTCTGTCATTTCAGCCACAGTTTTTCCCATTTTTAAGGTTGTAGGAATAATAACTGAAAGAGATTCATTAGTCCCTGATTCAATCTGTTCCCTAAGTAGTTTGACACAGGCCTTTCCTATCTGATCAAAGTCCTGCTCTACAGAAGTAAGAATAATATCACTTTCTGTTGGAAAGCTAATATTATCAAATCCAACAAAAGAAAGATCCCCTGGTATTAATACATCTCTTTTCTGAGCAGCTTTCATTAATTGAAATGCTATTAGATCATTTACACAAAATACGGCACTTACAGATGGTTCAGTGGACAGGAGTTCATCTAAAATGGTACCTGCCCCTTCAATATCAAGAGTTTCCTGAATATCTTCTGATATATTATTTTCATAATGAGTAAAAATAATATCCTGACTGACAGGAATTTTCATATCAATCAATGCACGACAATAACCCTTATATCTTTCTGTTACAGAATGTGCATCTTTCACACCAACAAAAGCTATACGGCGGTGCCCATTTGCCAGAAGATAGTTAACAGCATCCAGAGCTCCCTGATAGTTATCCGATTCTACAACTGGGAGATCCACTTCTGTCAATTTTCTGTCAAGAAGAACAATGGGACATTTTTTAATTAATATTCTGCTTATAATATCTATATTTTTATTATCTATTGGATAAAGGATAATTCCTGCTACCTGATGATTGATGACATCTTCAAGAATTGCACGTTCTTTTCTTGAAGACTGCTGAGAATAATGAACAGAACATAGATAACCCATTTTTTGACAATATTTATATACACTGCGAATATACTGCTGCCCCCCGGAAAAGAAATCAGCTTTATGGGGGATAATGAGAGATATTACATTATTTGATTTAATTGTTTTATGGGCAACAAACGACCCTCGTCCTTTTTCCCGGTAAATAACACCGGTTAGTTCGAGTTCCTTTAACGCCCGGGTTACTGTAATTCTGCTTGTATTAAACTCCGTCACTAACTGTGATTCTGAAGGAAGTTTTTCACCTTCTATGTAATTCTCTAATCGAATTTTATTAATAATTGAATCTATAATAATTTGATATTTAGGAATCATAAGATAAATTGTATAACATATTGATACTAAACGCAAGAATTCTGGACATGTTAGGTTGGATAAAAATATTAACAATTTAATTATCTTGACATATCATGTTGTTGGCATTAAAGTGATATAAAAGCTAAAAAATGTTATTTTAGGTAATTTAGAATGAAAAGAGTGTTAATTTGTCATTACAGGGTGGGCCGAACCGATGGTGTCTCTCTTGAGATAACAAAGAGAGCAAGTGTTCTTGAAGAAATGGGTTATAAAGTCTATCTCCTGGCCGGATCAGGAAGCGATGGTGCAGATTTTATTATTCCTGAACTTGATTTTGACAGACCGGAAGTAAGAAAGATTGCAGATAACTCATTCAAAACTCTAAAAAATTACACCAGTGAACAATTTTTAATGGAAGACATTGATCATCTTGCAGGAATTATAGCAAAAAAACTTAAAACCATAATAGAAAAAATAAATCCTGATTTTATCTTGATTCATAATATTCTCTCCCATGGCAGGCATATTGCGAGTGCTTTGGCATTTTATAATGTCTTACAAGAATCTAATATCCCCTCACTTGCTACACATCATGACTTTTTCTGGGAAAGGGATGACTTTAAAGAACCTTCATGCAAGGCTGTTGATCAGTTTCTAAAGAAATATGTACCTCCTGTGCTGCCTGGTCTGGAGCATGCGGTAATTAGTACCAGGGCCGCTGCATCACTCTTTAAACGATCATCTATTGATGCTGTAGTAATTCCGGACACCCTGGATTTTACCATGGCTCCATGGGAAAAAGATGAGTTTAATAAAGATTTTTTGAAGACCTTTGATCTGTCTGAAAACGATATTCTGGTTCTACAGGCTACAAGAATTGTAAGACGAAAGGGAATCGAACTGATACTCCCGATTTTAGAGAAACTTAATGATAAAAAATACCTTGGGCAGCTGTATGGGAAGCAGCTTTATAACGGTAAAAGGATAACTGAAACTTCGAAGTTTGTTTATCTTATTGCAGGTTACGCTGAACAGGAAGCGGAAGAATACCTACAAGCTATTATCTCATATCTGGAGGAAAGTAACATCCCATATCGTAATATCCAGTCAAAAATCAGTGCAGAAAGAGAACTAGATAAATCAGAAAAAAAGTTCTCGATTTTTGACACCTATGCTTATGCCGATATAGTTTCCTATCCCAGTCTTTTTGAGGGTTGGGGAAATCAGTTTATTGAAGCAGTATTTGCCAGGAAACCTGTAATGATTTATGAGTATCCTGTTTTTAAAACAGATATAAAATCCAAAGGATATGAAGTAATAAGCCTTGGCTCTGATTCCCATATAAATTCGCAGACCGGTTTTTTAAAACTGTCTAATGATATCATAGAATCTGTCTGCAGCAATGTTGTAGAAACGTTGCTGTCTTCTGAAACTTCAGAGAAACTTGGAAAAAACTTTAAAATAGCAGAAGAAAATAATTCCAGAGATACCCTAAAAGTTTTAATGGGTAAAAGTATGGTGCATGTGTGAATAAGGTTTTGTATAATAATTTAGATTATTATTGCACCGTTAGCTCTAAGGGTAAGTTCATAGAAAAGAATTCTGAATATGGAATTGAAATATCACATTCCGAATATAATAATTTAAGCGATTTGACAATCGAATTAAAAAGTGACAAATGGAAAATTCTATGGCCTAACAGAGAAGGAGAGATATTTGAAGCTTCTCAGGTTATAAAAACTATTCAAAAGTATCATATGCCAAATGGTCTTACCATATCTTATCCTGCCACAGCTTCCTGTAGGACACTGATTTTTATGGAAGAAGACGGTAGAGGGCTTGCTTTTCTTGCTCCTCCGGATGCAGAAGGAAGGGTTACCGAATTTCGTGTTTATGCAGAAGATCATAGGCATGTATTTATACAGATCAAGGGTAAGAGCAGCATATGGAACAGCATTCTTTTTGACAATATAAATGATCTTGAAAATAAAATTATAAAACTAAAAGAAACTAGTATCTGGAAAAGCCTGCCCCTTGTCACTAATAATTCAGAATACCAGGTGCAGGTTGGACTAATTGGTCCAAATGGGAAATTTGAAATCCCAGAAGACAGAGGGTTTGATGTTCTGGTTGATATTTCTGAACTTATGCAGAAAAAACTGGGAAAAGGTAATATCCTTCATGTATTCGGATACGCGTCCGGACATGATACCGGGTATCCTGACTATTCACCATCTGTTCCTCTTGGAGGAAGAAAGGCTCTTACAAAGACTATAGAGAAAATACATAAAAACGGACAAAAGGCCGTTTTCTACATGAATGGAAGAATTGCACAAAAAGAGAAAGTTGAAAAAAAATCTCTTAAAAATTCAGTATTACATGATTATAAAGGGGATGCTTTTTTAGAATACTATGAGGGGCGATCATTTTATGTCATGGATCCATCCTCCCGGGAATGGCAGGACAGACTATTTTCAGAAGCAATGATTCTTAAAGAACTTGGAGCTGATGGTATTCAGCTGGACCAACTGGGGGGAAGAGCCGCTCTGGTTAAACCAGGAGAAATATGGGGAGACGGATATATTCAACTAATAGATAGAATCCATCAGGAAGGTCTTACTGTCTGGATCCAGGGCTTATCAGATATATATCCTGCAGACTGGTTTGAACTAACCTTTCGGAATACAGATATTCTGGAAGACGGTACAATACGGGGTGGTACACCTTTTGGAAAGCCTGACAGAAGATTATTTCAGCTTACAGTACCCAATCAGGTTTTACTTATTCCTCTTTCAAAACTGGAAAGTTCCAAAGCTCTGCAGAATAGAAATACCATAATAGATCTTGATGTAAAAAAGGGTGAATTATTTTTATACAGCCCCTCTTCTATGGTTCAGTTGGAAAAACTTATTCAACGGGTTGTATTAAACTAGTAAATGATGCAAAAGCCGCGTTGCGGTAAGCATTATAAAAATATAGGAGGCTTTTCTATGAGAAAAGTTCTAGTTACTTTAGTTATGTTGTCATTATTGACAACAGGTTTTTTATTCGCTGGTGGTCAGGATGAAGTGGTGGCTGATGCTCCGACTACTCTAGTTGTTTCTTCACGGCTCTACTCTCCTGCATCGGAACAGAAATTTCTTTATGACGAAGTTTTTCCAGAGTTCGAAAAAGAGAATAATGTTGTTGTAAAGTTTGAAATTCTTGATGATACAGTACTTCTTAAAAGGGCTAAACTTCAGGCAGAAACAGGAAGAGTAACAGTAGATGTTGTTATTGCACATAATGGTGTAATGGATCAGTGGATTACTAACAAATATGTTGAAGAACTCCCGGTATCAGAGTGGAAGGGCAGAACATTTTCTGCAGCATTTATGGACAGTATCAGTTCAGGAGGCAAGACATATTTTGCTCCAGTAGGTGGCGATGTCTATCTACTTCTAGCAAATAACAAGGCTATGAAGTATCTTCCTGCCGGAACAGATGTACAGAATATTACCTGGGAACAGTATATTGACTGGGCAGTAGCTATAGCAGAAGGTGAGGGTGAAGGTAAAACTGCTGTAACAGGTGTACCTATGAAATCGTTAGTTTATATGTATGGTGGAATGTTTCTATCCTATGGTGGTGAATTCCCTGTAATCAATTCACCCGGAGCTCTTGAGGGATGGAAGCTTCTGACTAAAATGCATAAAGCCTATTCTCCTACAGTTATGACTTATGATAACGTTACAGCCCCAATGAAAAGTGGTGAAACCTGGTTGACTGTAGCCCACATGGCCAGAACAGGTGAAGCTTACAGATCAAATCCATCCAACTACGTGTTAGCTCCTGCACCTAAGGGACCCAACGGCATCGGATCAATTGCCGGTGTCAGCGGATTTGGTGTTCCTGTAGGTGCTGAAAACAGAGAACTGGCTCTTAAATTCATTGAATTTATGACTCGACCAGAAATTGCAGTTAAGGTTGCCAGAGGAACAGGTGGATTTCTTCCTCCAATTGATGAAGCAATTGCAGTTCTTGGTGATTCTCCTGTGGATGAAGTAATTAAAAAAGGTGTTATAGTTCTTCAGACCGGTGTCGTTTCCGGTGTTCCCGGAAGTGCTTATACTTCATGGGGTGCTGTAAAACAGGTGTATGATGATGTTTTTGCAGAGATGATTATTGGAACAGGCGTATACGATAAAGCTCTTATAGATGCTGCTCAGGCAAAACTGGAAGCTTTGAAAAAATAATTAATCAGCGGCTGGATATCCAGCCGCTTTTTCAATAGGTGTGAATTATGACTATTACAAAATCACAATTATCACTTAGCAGGGAAACTAGAAAGAAGATGGTGCCATATCTGCTTATTGCACCGGTAGTTATCTATTATTCCATGTTCTGGCTGTTTCCTGTAATAAATGCAGTTAGTGAAAGTTTTAAAAATGTGGATGGGGTCTGGACATTTTCAAACTATATTCATATTTTCAAGGATCCTGTGTTTTATACAGCCCTTTCCAATACTGCTTTTCTGGTAATATTCTCAGTAACAATTGAATTCCTTCTGGCTTTTGGTCTTGCATTATTAATTAATAAAAAGTTTAAGGGTTCTTCCATATTCTTATTTCTGGCTATGATTCCAATGGCACTCCCTGCTGTTGCAGTAGGTGCTATGTGGTCTTCCGGCCTGGCTACAAGAGGATGGTTGAACAGTTTTTTAATGACCTTTGGATTTATTGATGATGCAAGTAAATTCCTTTTTCTTGCCGGAGGAAAGATGTCTACCCTGTGGCTTATTATAATAATAGATGCATGGACTGTGATTCCCTTTGTTATGATTATTCTCCTTGCTGGACTCCAGGGAATTGGAGAAGATGTAAGGGAAGCAGGGGCAATTTTCGGAGGAACAAAGTTCCAGATTCTACGGAAAATAACTATTCCCATGTTAAAACCAACAATAACAACCGCTATGATTCTAAGAATAATTTCTGCCATACAAATTTGGCTGATTATTGTTATGTTATTTGGATTTAACAGATTACCGGTACTCCTCGAACAGGTTGTTCTTAACTATGATCAGCTTGGGGCGGAATATTTTGAACGAATAGGGTTAGCTCTGTCTGTCCTGGTTGCCATTATTGTATCTGCTGCTGCAATTTTGTATCTGAAAGTTTCCGGTTCATTTGAGAAAGAGGAGAAAGAGAATGGCTAATGTTCTAAAACGACAGATTCGTCGATCTGCAAAAAAAACCTCTTTGTATATAATATTGGTTGGGATAGCCTGTATTATTATTTTCCCGGTTTTCTTTCTGTTTTCTTTTTCATTTATGTCCGACTATGAAACATATTCCGAATGGCCGAAACCCCTGGTACCCTCATTTAAAGCACATTTTATGATTGATAAAGATGTGGAGGGATATCATTTGTTTATTTTTAACAAATCTGAAGATGATTTCATGCCCTTTGGTCCTCTTGTATTTACGAATAATGAAAAGGATGTTGATAATCTTCGAAAATTTATTAAACTGCAGTCAAATTGCAAAATATCCAGTCAGCAAATTGTAGAATACCTTGAGGTTGTAGATAGTGATTCCAGAGTTGAATTCACCATTAGAAAGGATCTTCTTGCTAATTACATCCTGTTTTTTCAGGTAGTAAATGGTGCTCCAAAGGCTGTACTAAACAGCCTGATGGTTGCGGGTGCTACAATACTGATCTCTCTCACCATAGGAGGAATGGGAGGATATGCCTTTGCCCGTTATTTTTTTAAAGGGAAAAATATTCTAAAACTGAGTGTACTCTTTGTAAGGATGTTCCCTGCAGTTTCCCTGGCAATACCTATGGTAATTATACTGGCAAAGATGGGCTTGTATGATCAACCCCTGGGACTTTCTCTTGTCTATTCAGTTGGTCAAATTTCAATGAGCATATGGATAACTGCCAGTGTTTTTATGTCTATTCCTGTGTCCCTGGAGGAGGCTGCGATGATTTTTGGTACAACAAAGGTGGGCGCTTTCTGGCATATCACTCTCCCTCTTGCCCTTCCGGGGCTTGCCGCATGTGCTATGTATTCTTTTATTGGTTCCTGGAATGAGGTAATTGCTGCTGTAGTTTTAACACAGTTTAATCCCACCTTTCCGGTAATTGTATATAAAGCACTCGTTGGATCTCAGGGACAGATAAATTTAATAACAGCAGGAAGCGTTGCTCAGGCTGTACCTGCAATTATTTTTACATTGATAATAAGGAAATATATCATCCAGATGTGGGGTGGGGTGAAGGTTTAACAGGCTGGTCGCAACTTCGTTGCTGCTCGCCAATGCAACCATAGGAGATATAAATGGCTACACTGGAATTAGTAGATCTTGCAAAACGCTTTTCAAAAAAAGTTTGGGGAGTAAAGAAAATGGATCTGGAGGTAAATGAAAAAGAATTTATCGTCCTCCTTGGTCCTTCCGGTTGCGGGAAAACAACAACCATGAGAATGATTGCCGGCCTTGAAGAGGTTACAAGGGGGACAATCCTGCTTGATGGAAATGATATAACAGATATTCCTTCCAGGAACAGGGGAATAAGTATGGTTTTTCAGAACTATGCAATATGGCCACATATGAGCGTATATGAGAATATTGCTTTTTCACTAAAACTGAAAAAAATGCCTGCAGCTGAAATAAAACAGCGTGTTCAGGAGACAGCAGATATGGTAAAAATCGGAGAACTGTTGAAACGCCTTCCCGGTCAATTATCAGGAGGTCAGCAGCAGCGTGTTGCGCTGGCAAGGGCTCTTGCTGTACGGCCAAGACTGTTTCTTATGGATGAACCATTATCAAACCTGGATGCAAAACTTAGAGTCATAATGCGCACGGAATTAAAGGCTATCCACCAGAAGACTGAAGCTACTTCTATTTTTGTAACTCATGATCAGTCAGAAGCCATGAGTATGGCTGACCGGATTGTAATTATGAAAGACGGTGTAATTGTTCAGATAGGAACACCGGATGATGTCTATTTCAGAAGCGCTAATATGTTTGTTGCCGGCTTTATTGGAACTCCTCCATCGAATTTTTTTACTGTAAAGTGTATTTATAATAATGACAAAATTGCACTTGAACATTCCCAGTTTACCCTGGATCTCGATCCCAAAGGATTTGAGGAATTGAAAGAGTATAATGGAAAAGAGATAGTTATTGGTGCCAGACCCGAAGATCTTCTTGTTGTTCCGGATAGTGAAGCTGTGTTTACAGAAGAGATTTTGGTGGTTGAACCCCAGGGCTCCCATCAGGTAGTTGCCCTGAATTTAAGTGAGACCATAGTAAAAATGATAGTTTCTGCTGAAGCAAAAGTAAAACCAGGGGATAATATTGGACTCAATTTTAATAGAAAGAGACTCCATTTTTTTAATAAGGAAACAGAAGACAGAATCCATCTTAAAAATGAGGTCGAATAATAATGCCCATTAAACTTAAAAGAGTATTTCCACATCCAATCTTAAAGCCTGTGGCAGCACATAAGTGGGAAGCTGCTGCAGTATTTAACTGTGCTGCAATCTATCACTATGATCGTTTTCACCTGGTATACCGGGCTACTGATATTGATGCCAGTGGAAAGGACGGTCCATTTATCAGCAGACTTGGGCATGCAGTAAGTTCGGATGGATTACATTTCGAAAGACAAAAAAAACCACTCCTGACAAATGAAGGGGAGCAGGAACTTCGGGGGCTGGAAGATCCCAGGATAGTAAAAATTGAAGATACATTCTATATGATGTATACAGGATACAGAGGGAAAACTCCTGGAGATTACCGTATATGTCTGGCATCTTCCATTGACCTTGTAAACTGGAAACGTCATGGAATTGTACTTGATGAGCCTAACAAAGATGCTTCCTTATTCCCGGAAAAGATTAACGGTAGATTCTGTATGTTTCACCGAAGAGATCCTGATATCTGGATCGTATATTCGGATAACCTGAAGAGCTGGACTGACCATACCAGGATAATGGAACCTGTTCTCTCCAGTAAGTGGGAATCAAAAAAAATAGGAATTGCCGGACCGCCTATTAAAACCAACGATGGATGGCTTTTAATCTATCATGGAGTCAGCCATAATAGTGTATACACTCTGGGTATAGCACTTCTCGATCTTTCTGATCCTTCAAAAGTACTTTTCAGACAATCAGAGCCGTTACTTGAACCGGAACTACAATGGGAAAAAGAGGGTTGTGTTCCAAATGTCGTCTTCTCTTGTGGTCAAATTGAAACCAGGGGCAGTTTATTTGTCTACTACGCAGGTGCAGACACAGTAATTGGTGTTGCCAAAATTGATAAGAAAGATATAATTTTTAATAGATCTTGACAAATATAGTATTTAAAAATATCCTTAGTTATCAAAATTTTTCGGAGGTGCTCAATGAGTGTATTTAAAATTAAATATGATTTGGTTAAGGCGTCTTTGGAAAATTATTCATAATTTTTCGCATTATTTATACCTACCCAATCATAAATTACCCATATCTCGAAAGTGGTTTCAAAATTGCATTTTTTTGAAAGAGTTCTGTATATCCGGCTTTGATAATTGTCGGAAGTTCAAGAGGAAGACAAATGAGTTTAAATTTATATGGTTGGGATGATAATAGAAAACAGGAAATATCAGGTTTTGAAAATTCCGGTCTGGTTCCGGGCAGAATTATTTCATCATCCCGGGGAATATATTCAGTTGTAAATAAATTAGGAGAAGTCAGAGCAGAACTTTCAGGGGCATTCAGGTACAAAGCTGTTTCGAATTTGGAATATCCCGTGGTCGGTGACTTTGTTTTAATGAGGGAGGAGCCTGAACTTTATATTGTTGATCAGGTTCTGAGCCGCAGATCACTCTTAAAGCGGAAAGCTCCTGGAGAAAGTTCAGAAGAACAGATACTTGCAGCCAACATGGATTACGTATTTCTTGTGTTTGGTATGGATGGCGGCAGGAGCTTTAATGTAAGAGCTATTGAACGATTACTGACCCTGGTTTGGGACAGCGGGGCTTCCCCTGTAATAGTGTTAAACAAAGCCGATCTCTGTGAAGATCCTGGCTTGTATCAATCTGAAGCCGATTCTGTTTCCATGGGAGTAGCTGTTATTATCAGCAGTGCCGCTACAGGTCAGGGACTTGATGATATCAGGGCTGTTCTGAAACAGGGTAAAACGGGGCTTTTCATTGGTCGCTCGGGGGTTGGCAAATCTGCTCTAACCAATGCACTCATGGAAGAACTTATCAACGAGACTGGAGATGTCAGACATGATGACCGGAAGGGAAGGCACACCACCACAAGTAGAGATATGTTCTTACTGCCCTGGGGTGCATTGCTGATAGATACTCCTGGTATTAGAGAAATTTCCCTGACAGGGGATGTCTCAGCACTCTTTGAGACTTTTTCTGACATTAAGGAAGCTTCCAAAGGTTGCCGGTTTAATGATTGCAGCCATGACAGTGAACCTGGTTGTGCTGTTCAGGAGGCCATACAATCGGGCTTAATCTCAGAAGATCGTTACAGGAGTTATAAAAAGCATTTAAACGAAATTAAATATCAGCAGCGACGAGGTGACGCCCGTCTAGAAATGCTTGAAAGGGAAAAATGGAAGGCTATTCATAAAGAGTATAAGAATTTTGGAAGCAAAAAGGGGCAATGAGAACTTTTTGTTTTAATATACTATCTGTAATGGTACCTGCATGAAAGAATTGTAAGCCGGTTATCATTATCTGCATATATCAGGTGGTTAGATTCATCGATCCGCCTGGACCAAAATCCTGATAGATTTTCCTGTAAGGGTTCTGGTTTTCCGATTCCCTCGAAGGGGTCTGTTTTTGTAGCAGAAATAAGCTTATTAATTCGTTTCAAGGTCTTTTTATCCTGACTCTGCCAGTAGATATAATCTGTCCATGCATCTTTAGTCCAGGATAATATTTCAATCATTGGATAATCCGTGTTTTTCTGTTTTCCCTGATTGATATTGTTTGATTGATTTAGTCAGATGTTCTGCATTTGCCGGACTTTTCAGTAAATGTACTGTTTCCATTAGTCCATTAAAATGATCCAGGGACATTACAACTGAATCATCAGCATCTCTTCGATGGATAACAGTATAATCAGCATCTTCGGTAACCTGATCCAATACATTTTTTAACCTGTTTCTGGCATCAGAAAAATTAATTACTCTCATGGGATACACCTCTAATAAGTACTATACAGGAAAATGATAACTTGTACAATATATAGGACAGGTTGAGGGTTTGTATTTAGTTAAAGATAGCTATATTTATTCCTTAACTCCCCCTGCAGATAGTCCACCTGCAAGATTCTTTTGAATTGACATAAACAGAACTATTACTGGAACTGCTGTCATCATTGAAGCGGCCATAATTCTGTCCCATATTGCATTTTTGGAGACATACAGTGTTTTAAGGCCAATGGGAAGGGTATGCAGTTTTTCGAAGCCTCTAAGAAATACAGAGGCAAACAAATACTCATTCCAGGCTATCATAAAGCTGTAAACAAACACTGTTATGATGGCAGAAAAAGACAGGGGTACAATAATTTTCCAGATTGTTTCGAATCGTCCGGCACCCTCCATCATGGCTGCTTCTTCTATGGAAAAAGGGATGGTTCTAAAGTAGTTTCCAAGCATATAAAGAGAAACCGGCAAAGTTTGAACCATGTAGATAATAATAAGAGCAATAAAGGTTCCGGTTGTAGTACTTAGGAATCCAAGATTTACAAACATTTTGTAGAGTGGTATAAGCAGTATTATCCCTCCAAACATATACACAAATAAAATTCCTCTTTGTATTGTTGATCTTCCTTTATATTGCATTCTACTAAATGAATATGCTCCAAGTACAGCAAGTGAAACAGAGATTAGGGCAGCAGTGGCTGCTAAAATAAGGGAATTAAAGAAATAACGGAAAAATGGAAAGGCAGCACTTGTATCTTTGTATTTTGCAATTATAGAGTTCCTCTGTGTTTTAGTTAAATCAGGAGTTTCATCTAATAAGATTTTTATTGATTCTGGAAGACTTTTTTCTGCCTGCCCAATATTAAGAAGCTCCTTGTAAGCCTCCAGATTTATCTGAGTTGGTATAAGTGAAGGGTTTCCCCAGTCCCATTGATACTTTAGCGAGGTGGAGAGCATTTGGATAAAAGGAAAGACAGAGAAAAAAACTATACAAAGTATTAGCAGTAAAAAACCTGCCCTATTTAGAATGCTTTTATTTTTTACCATTTTAACACCTTCTTAACATAAAACAGAATAAAACCTATTAACATGAGAAACTGTATAACAGCGAGGGAAGATCCCTGGCCCATCTCCATAGCTCCTGTAAAGGCTTTGAAGTATGTGTAGACTGATAGTACCTTTACATTTTCAGTTAAGAGAAAGATCTCTTCAAACTTATTAAAGTTCCATATTATTCTTAACAGGACTATAGCTCCAACAACAAAGTAGACTTCAGGCAAGGTTATATTTTTGAACTTTTCCCATCCATTGGCTCCGTCTATTTCTGCTGCTTCATACAGAGTTCCATCAATTGCCTGGAGTCGGGACAGGATCATTAAGTATGCAAATGGAAATCCTTTCCAGATACTGAAAATAATTGCCACCCAGACAGCTGCTCCAGGGGATCCTATTAGATTAATTCTTTCAGAAAACAATCCAAGTTTTTCATATGCAATATCCATGAAAATACCATTTACGGGGTCGAAAATAAACTTCCAGGCAAATACTACAGAAATTACTGGAGCTACATAGGGCAACAGTACCAGGCTTCTTACCAGTCCCCGGAAAGGAAATTCCTTATTCATGGCCATGGCCACTATCAACCCAGTTAAGGTTGTACCTATTGTCGTAAAAAAAACATATACAATTGTAGTATAAACAGCACTCCAGAAGGTTGGATCGGAAGCAACATTGCTGTAGTTATCCAATCCTATGTAGGTGTTTCCACCTTCCATATTTACATCAAAAAAACTTAAATAGATATTGTATATAATTGGATACAAAATTAAAGAAAGAATTATTATTACAGCAGGAGCAATTAGAGCCCATCCCAGGATACTTTCTCTCTGCTGTCTGTTTAAGTTGTTCTGATTTAAAACATTTGCCAGATTCATGTGCTGCTCCTTAGGTTGCTGAGATCGTTCCTCATCGCTTCGCTCTTCCGGTACGACTCATTGGCGAGCAGGGACGAAGTCTCGACCAGCCTCTTAAATATTCTTCCTGGCCATATTGGGCTTTTTTATCCAGGTAGAAAAAAAGGGCTGCCTGGCACTTATCCGGGCAGCTCTCAGTTTTTTAAATCTACTTTACAAGTTTTTCCATTTCACTTTCCGCCCATGCCATTGCACTGTCCACATCGATTCCTTCCTGAGTGATCTTATAGATCATCTGAGGAATAATCTGTCCAGCTGTAATTTGACTTGCTGCTTCCATTCTGTTTCCATCTACAATACTGAATGTTTGAATACTGTCCAAACCCTGAATAATTTCAGACATTTTCTCAGCACCATAGTGCTTGAATATACCCTTGGGGTCGTTCTGGAATCTGGAATTTGTAGAGATTTCCTTAAGCATTGGATTCATTCCACCTGGGGCCATATGCAGGAAGGTTACATAAGCATTCTGTGTATACAGATACTTAATAAAGTTCTGAGCTGCAGCGGTTTTTGCTTTGTCTTCCTGATTGAATAAACCAAGCGCAACAACTGTTCCATATCCTGCAGATGACTTGTTTGTCATAATAGGTGCAAGTTTTGTATTATCTACAAGTTCAGGATCAAAACCTGATCCCTTAAGATCTGCAAAGTTTTCAGTCGTAAGGGAACCTGCTGCTACTTCCTGAAGTGCAAGATCGTCCATTATATAGGTTGAATAATAAAACATAGCCATTTTACCCTGAAGATAATAATCTCTTGCTCTCCATGTCTGAGGTCCGGGAGGAGTATACTTTGCAAGTTCAGCATAAAACTCTACAGCTTCTTTCATTTCAGGTGAGTTGAATACTAACTTTCCATCCTTATCAAAGAGGGCTGCATTATTTGACATAGCAATAGGTGTAAAACATTGTTCCGCATAACCTTCTGCCATTGTTCCGACAAGAATACCATACTGATTATTTTCAGGTTGGTTAAAGTATTTTGCAGCTTTAAGAGTTGCTTCCCAGGTTGTTGGAGGCTCAAGACCTGCTTCTTCAAACCAGTCTGCCCTATACCAGATACCCTGTACCCAACCATGGTATGGTAGGGCATAATATCCATCTTTGGCACTTGTCTCTAGAACCTTAAGAGCACCAGCATAAAATTTATCTGTTCCGATACTATTGGCAATTTCAGTTGCAGCGACTGTATCCAGGATTCCTTCTACACCAAATGCAACTGCAGTTTCTGCAGGGCTTTCAAACATAGCTGGAAGAGTACCGGCTGCAGAAGCAGTTTGTACATGTGTTGCAAGATCGTTTTCATCTACTGCAACCAGATTTATGGATACATCAGGATACAATGTTGTAAATGTATCAATTAGAACCTGAATTGTTGCCATTCGGTCTGATTGTGTTTCTGTAGTCCAGAAATCGAATGATACTGGTCCTTTTTCCTGTACTTCTTCTGCTCCACCTGCAAATACGCTAAGTGGAAGTAGAATCAATAGAAAGGCCAGGGTAATTAAAATAGCTTTTTTCATAAAAGACTCCTTTTTAATGGTTAATTTATTTTATATTAGAATTAGATACCTGAGATCACAACATCAATTTAGTACTGTGCAGGTACTGGTTTTATAGTACTGGTACTAGAAGAAGGAGACTGGAGACGGGAGACGGGAGACGGGATGAATAAACAGTTTATTACGAAATGCTTTCATCTTGAATTTGGATAATAGAGATTGAAGGCCTAAATCTTCCGTTCTCCCGTTTCCGGTTTTCTGTCTCCCCTTATCTACCTGCGCAGTCAGGTTAGATAAGTAAATCGTTCTTCCAAATTTGAGGCTTTGGCAAGTTTTATTGCAGCAGCCCTGTCATGAATATTTAGTTTGGAGTAGATACTGCTGACATGGTTTTTTACTGTTTGCTCAGCAATAAAAATTTTATCTGATATTTCAGAATTTTCCATATTTTCAGCTACAAAAAATAATATTTCCTGTTCTCTTTTGCTTAGCTTATCTATTTCTCTGGAAGCCTGGTTTGCATCCATCATATAGCTTGATTCTCCTGAATAATCCATTAGCTTAACCATAATTTGTGGAGACATCTGTATTGTTCCATGGTTCAGCGCCCTAATAGAATTTATCAGGTCTGCTGGAGGGACATCTTTGAGCATATATCCTGCTGCACCATATTCAAGGGCTTTATGAACATATTCATCATCATCAAAGGTAGTCAGCATCATAATTTTAATTTCAGGATACTTTTTGTGTAATACTTTTACTGTTTCCACTCCATCCATACCCGGCATTCTTACATCCAGAAGTATAATATCGGGAAGTTGTTTTTTTACTAATTTAAGAGCTTCCAGTCCGTTGTGTGCAATATTAATAACTTTAATATCATCTGTAAGTGTTTCAAGGACTGTTTTAAGGCTTTCAATAAAGAGTATTTGATCATCTACCAGCAATATTTTAATTTTATCCAATTTATTACTCCAGTGGGATCTCTACATCAATTTTAAATCCATCATCCACATTTCTAATATCTATATTTCCCCCAATGTCAGTAATGCGTTCTCTCATTCCAGCTACACCAATACCATCAACAATTTCTTTTGATCCAATGCCGTTGTCATGTATTGTTACTCTTAATGATTTTTGAGTAATCCAGAAATTTATTCTAATAACCGTTGCCATACCATGTCGGAAAGCATTTGTCATCCCCTCCTGTATGGTTCTAAAAATAATAGCATCTATCCTGTCATTTGTAAAACCTGATAAATTCCCATATTCAACTTTAATATCAATACCTGTTGCCTGCTGGAATACTGAAACCAGTTCTTCTATCATATTTATACCGTAAGCTTTTACAATTTTTTCGTTTCTAAGATGCCTTAGTGCTGTCCTGGTTTCAGAAAGTCCTTTTTGAGCCTGATCTCTTGCTGTAGAAAGGATTTCATTCCGTTTTATTTTTTTCTCATCTGTAAGGAGTGCTGCAGCTTCCATCATCATAATTATATTGGTTAACACATATCCCACAGTATCATGGATTTCTCTGGATACACGTTTTCTCTCCTCTATTAAAGTTTGAATTTCAAGTGTTTTTACATAACTTTGAAATCCTATATTAGCATCTGTTAACTGGGTAATAGCAGAATCCAGATGTTCTATTTTTTTAGTTTTTTCAGTGCAGTTTTTTGAATATTTGTTTAGCATCAAAGAGATCACAATTATTATCAGGCTGTATACTGCTGTAGCTGTCAAATCGTGAATTGAAACCCTTTCAATATTTTTTTGCCAGGCAGAGACCTCTCCCTGAGAAAGCATAAATAGAAAAAATATTATTGACTGTACTATTATGTTACCGGGAAATGAAAGATAGAATGAAATTTCGATTATAAGTGATGCATATAGAATTAATTCTATACCGATGTAATTTCCCAGGGGATACCCTATTAGAAACAGAAGGAGGTACCGTAAAAAAATGAAAATTATTTGGGTACTGGTTTCATATATGAAAAAAAGCATTAAACTTAGAACCACCGATACTATAGCAAAAGCATAAAACTGCCATAAAAAATAATATCCTATTTCCAGGTTTCTGTAATAAAGGCTGAATAGAATTATAGATATCACATGGCTAATTACAGACAGTAGAACTGCTGAAATTCTAAGAGGTGATTTGAATCTGTCTAATATAACTTGTTTAATCAATATAAATCATTCTTACCTGATTTTTAGTAGAAGTCTACAGTATTCTTATAATCTCCGACATTTCTTATTTTATTACCTTCCAAAGTTCATTAAACATGAACTTTTGTTGACTTTTGGAGATATAAATCATAATATTATTGTATGGAGCATTAATGACAGTCATCAAGAGAAAGACATTAGACTATTATTGCTCTGTTTTTCCTTCGATTGAGGCTGCCATCTCGAATTGGTATACTTTGATGAAAAGAAATACTTATTGGGATATTGTTGAATTGAGGAAAACATTTCCTACAGCTGATCCAGTCGCTGATAATCAATTAATTTGTTTCAATATAAAAGGAAACAAATATAGATTGATCGTCAGGATTACATGGGGTAAAACAGTATTTATTCGGGAGATATTAACTCATGCAGAATATACAAAGAAATATGCAGGGGGCTGAAAAATTATGAATTTTGTTGTGAATAATGAAACAGAAAAAGTTTCGAGGTTTTTGCTAAATATTCAAATCAATACAGATGAAGAACTCGATAGAGCTATTGTGTATGCAGAAGAATTAACAGATAGTTTTGAAGATGGAAATACTGTTATTGAACCACTTCTCGATTATGTACTGAATGTTATTGAAAAATATGAAAACAAACATTATCCTATTGAAGAGTCATCTCCTATAACAGTACTAAGGTTTCTCATGGATCAAAATGGTCACAGGCAAAAAGATCTAATAGACATTGCTCCGAAGTCGGCTATCAGTGAGATTTTAAGTGGTAAAAGACATCTTAATAAGAATCATATTGAAAAACTTTCTAAAAAATACCACACAAATCCCTCAGTATTTTTTTGATGAACACAAGTACTCTGACTGACTAACTTAAAGTTTGGTCTACGCATTTTTAATTAAACGATATAATTACAGTATCCTGACAATCTCGGGCATCTCTTTCAATTTATATTTTTTTGAAAAAAGCAGGTTAAACAAAAATCCAGTTCCCAGGCCTGTAAACCCACCGGCAACCTGAAGTCCTTCAGATATCCCCTGAATACTACCAATTATCATGAATCCTGAAATAAAAAGTAAAAGTGGGATAATTAAAACCCGAAAGGCTGCAATTAGAGCTTTTGCAGTAGAAAGTTCCATTTCTATAAAAGAACCAGTTTTAATAGGCAATTGTTTTGTATTTAAGGCTTCTAATATTTTATTCTTCTCTTTGGAGCTGCAGCTAGCACAATTCCCAGAGCTGCAGCTTGATCCTTCATCAAACATTTCGACAGATATGATGGAATCTTTTATTTCTTTAATTATTCCCTTAGTAATCATAGTTTCCTCACAGCTCTTGTTAAATATAATTTGCAACGAATTTAATCATAGTATATAATCCTAACTGAATATACTATTTATAAATGATTTAGTACATAAAATCATTTTATCTTTCAATATTAACTTTACTAAATCAGCTTAGGAGGCGTAGGTGTTTCAGAAACAGATCATGATGAGAAAGGTCATTTATTCTCTCATTCCGATCTTTCTTTTTTCTATATATCTTTATGGATGGAGGGTTCTGGCTCTTGCAGCTGTAGTCTTTGCTGCAGGTATTCTGACTGAATACCTCTTTATGAAACAACGAAAACAGAAAGTGTCCGAAGCAGTGTTAGTTAGCTGCGCTTTATATACCTTATCCATGCCGCCAATGGTTCCTTTGTGGATAGCTGCCATCGGGATAATCTTTGGAATACTCTTTGGAAAGAGTATTTATGGCGGTTTCGGCCGGAATGTATTTAACCCTGCAATAACAGGGCGTTTGTTCATCTATATTTCATTTCCCAGAGTTATGACTGGAGGATGGATGATTCCCGGCAAATTTGGAACCCTTAGTGCCGATGCAGTGACGGGTGCCACTCCACTGGAGATGATGCGGGTAGGTAATATCCCCCCTCTTAATGACCTTCTTTTAGGTTTCAGAATGGGTGCTCTTGGCGAAAGTGCAATTATTCTTATAGTATTAGCTGCTGTTTATCTAATTGTTACTAAGACCGCAAGCTGGAAATCAATGTTATCGACAGTAGTTTCCTTTCTTGTTTTGCAGAGTATATTGTTCTATTCCGGTATAATTCCGGCTCCACCTCTTGAGAGTCTGCTGGCAGGTAGTATTTTATTTATTGCAGTTTTTATGGTTACAGATCCTATTTCATCTGCCAAAAAGCCATTGGGACAGATTTTTTACGGGATAGTAATAGGTGTTTCTCTGGCTCTCATAAGAGACTTTTCACTTTTTCCTGAAGGATCAAGTTTTGCAATTCTAATGGGAAATATGTTTGCACCTCTTCTGGATGAACTCGCTGGTAAGTTAAAGAAGAAGGCGGTGAAAAAATGAAAAAGGACGGGTTGATCTATACTGTTATAGTTAGTGTTATTTCTGCGTTTCTTTTTGTATTTCTACTATCTCTTGCTTATGGAGCTACTAAGGGTAAAGTTGAAGAAAATCAGAGGCTTACAGAAGCCAGAGCTTACCTTGTTGCTGCAGGTATAGAAGTAAGTGAAAATATGGATATTGAAGTTTCTTTTAATACTAATTTCCCTAATTTTGATACTGATTCAGCTTATCAAACTACAAATGTAAATGGGAAGTCTGTTATAGTAAGCCCCTTTCAGGGAAACGGATTATGGGGAACTATAACTGGAGTAATTGGAATGACTTTTGATCTTCAGCGAATTGTAGGGTTTGAAATCGTATCCCATGTAGAAACCCCTGGACTTGGTGGACGTATTGATGAAGCCTGGTTTAAAACACAATTTAAGGGCGAATATGCTGCCAATGGAATTGTTGTAAAACATGGTGGAAGTGGTGGTGATACAGATCCTGATAATGGTCAAGTGGATGGAATTACCGGTGCATCCAGAACCAGTGACTCTGTACAGGTCATTATTAATCAGCAGATAGAAAAAATTAAATCAGAACTGGGAGGTACTAACTAATGGACGAAGACTCACCAGTTCAAATTTTAAAAAATAATATCTGGTACAGTAATCCAATTTTTATACAGATTCTTGGGATCTGTTCAACTTTGGCGGTTACTAATAATCTTACAAATACAGTTATAATGACTTTAGGGTTATTATTTGTTGCAGCATTTACGAATCTTACTGTTTCCCTTCTTAAAAATTTAATACCCCGAAAAGTAAGAATGATACTTCAAACTTTGATAATTGCTTTTTATGTAATTATTGTTGATATCCTTCTAAGAGCCTATCTTCCTGAGATAAGTAAGGCTCTGGGACCGTATGTAGGACTTATTATTACAAACTGTATAATTATGGGGCGTGCGGAAGCTTTTGCCCAATCTCATGGACCACTTATTTCTGCCTGGGATGGAATAACCTCCGGGCTTGGTTATATGTGGGTACTCATGTTAATAGCATTTGTAAGAGAACTTATGGGATTTGGAACAGTTTTTGGTATAACTGTACTTCCTGCAGGTTTTACTCCCTGGACTATAATGGTAATGGCACCAAGTGCATTTTTCCTATTAGGAACATTTATCTGGGTAGCAAAAACAATAATACTTAGGCAAGAAGGTGGTAAATAATGGTACCAGATTTAAATCCCGTAGTCTTATTATTTGCATCAATATTTACCAGTAATATTCTTCTGGCAAATTTTCTTGGAATGTGTTCATTTATTTCTATTTCAAAGGATATGAAATCTTCCAATGGTCTGGGCTTAGCCGTTACTGTTGTTTTAACACTTACTGCAATGCTTAACTGGGTTCTTCTTCAGTATGTTCTTATTCCTCTGGATTTGCTTTATCTGAGGTATATTATTTTTATTATAGTTATAGCTGCAACTGTGCAGATTCTTGAAATGGTTATAGACAGGGTTTCCCCTGCTCTCTACATGTCCCTTGGAATATTTCTTCCACTTATTACTGTTAACTGTGCAATTCTTGGAGTAGCATTATTTATGCAGATACGAAATTACAGCTTTCTTCAGACAGTAATTTTTGCTTTTGGATCAGGTTTGGGATGGTGGCTGGCTATTGTGGCTCTTGCTGCCATACAAAAAAAACTAGTTAAAGCTCCGGTACCGGCGGGTCTGAAGGGCCCTGGAATTACTCTGATTACCATCGGTTTTATGGCCATGGCTTTTATTGGGTTTTCTGGTATGTTAAGTGTTCAGTAGAAAGCGATTAAAGAGAGGAGGTCTCAGTTGAATTTTTTAATAGCACCAATTGTAGTTGCTGTAATATCTGGAATCCTGGCAGCAGCTATATCTATTGTAGACAAAATTGTTAATAACTATGGTGAAGTAAATATAAGTATAAATGGTGGGAAAAAGGTTCTTGCACTAAATGGCGGAGAGTCTCTTTTATCCTCTTTAGCCTCCCAGGAAATCTTTATTCCTTCTGCCTGTGGTGGAAGGGGTAGCTGCGGTGCATGTAAATGCCAGGTTACCAGTGATGTCGGTATTCATCTACCCACAGAAATTCCTTATCTGGACAAAAAGGAGATGGCCGAGAATATTCGTCTTTCCTGCCAGGTAAAGGTAAAAGCAGATATTGATATAATGATTCCTGAAGATCTGTTTAATGTCAAAAAAATAAAGTCGAAGGTTTTATCGATAAGGGACGTGACCCATGATATTAAAGAGGTTAAATTTGATCTTCAGGGAGAGGAAATTAATTTTAAAGCCGGAAGATATGTGCAGCTGGTTGTTCCCCCCTATAACAAAATAAAGGGAAGTACCCAGAGGGCATATTCAATGTCTTCAAAACCGGATGATAAAGGATTTGTGGAACTATTAATACGACTTGTTCCCGGGGGCATCGCTACTACCTGGGCTCACACTCTTCTTCTGGTTGGAATGGAAGTGGATCTAATAGGACCCTTCGGTGATTTTGAGAGATCTGAAACAGAGGCAACTATGGTTTGTGTTGCAGGTGGTTCCGGTATGGCTCCATTCAAATCTATTCTTTATGACATGTTTGAAAAAGGTGAAATAAATAGAGAGGTCTGGTACTTTTTTGGAGCAAGAACTACTAAAGATGTTCTTTATCTGGAAGAGATGATGGAACTTGATTCCAAATGGGATAAATTTCACTTTATTGCCGCCCTTTCAGAACCCGAAGAAGAAAGTGGCTGGACTGGAGAGACTGGATTGATAACAGATGTTCTGGATAAGTATCTAAAAACAAAGATTAATAAAGAAAAAGCAAGAGAGGGATATCTCTGTGGAAGTCCTGGTATGATTGGTGCCTGTAACAATGTTCTAACTGCAAATGATATAACAATTGATAATATATATTATGATAATTTTGCTTAATCGGAGGATCGAATTATGAAAATGACTCCTGCAATGAAAAAAGCACAGGAAAATATGCTCCCAGGTGTAATTATAGCGGAAGGTTTTCTTGGTGATGAAAATAAATCTATAAAAGATATGATGGTTCGGGATGAAGGAGAAATGTCCAAAGCTGGTCTTGATTTTGATGAGGTTGCGGATCGCTTACTGTATTTCCTGGAAGAAGGCCGAAAGGGGCTTGGTGAACCGGTAACTATAAAAGACAAGTGGTTAATTCGAGTAGTTGATCCCAGAGGGAAACTACCCTGCCCATTTGAAGATGGTATTTTCCGTAAAATGACAGCAGAAATTGAACTTAAATCCACTGGAGAAAAGCTCCTTGTTACAGATCTTTCAATTCACCTACTTAAGGAGCATCATTTTATTGAGGGGATAGGTTCCCAGTTTAGACTTGAACCGGAACTAGTTAAAAGAGTGCTCTTCAGTTAACAAGAGACACATATCCTCTGCAAAGTGAGGGCGTATTGCATACGCCCTCTTCCTTAGGAAATTAATCATTTCTACCTCAAAACACAAATCCTATACCTATCATAAAGGCTGTGTATCCAAAGTCTTCATCGTAATCATCAAAGAGTGTATATGCCGGGAAAGATGATGTCCCTGTCTGAATTCTCATACTAAAAACAAGGTCGCTGAGTCTGAAATCCGCTCCAAGCTCAATACCTACAACAAAGGCTCCGTACTCTGATTCTGGGAATGATGATGTATCCCATGCTTCATCAGATATTATGACATATTGATATCCTAATCCCAGCCCACCATAGAATTGCAGCATATTGCCTATAGGGTATATACCACCAGCGGTTACACGCAGATCCATGTTGCTGAAACTTAAATAATCAGTATCATAGTCATAGTATGAATTCGTAATATAGGAAGTTATGTACTCAAACCCAAAAGAACCACTTACGGCAAAATAATAATATTTACCAATTGTCATTAATGAATGAATGTCAAATCCAGCAGTCCAAGGTTCATAATTTCCTGTTCCCATTCCCAAATCCAACCATGACAGTAATAGATCATATCCCGATCCGCTGAATGATGGCATAATATAGGACATGGTAGTCCTGGAAAATGTTTTAGGTTTTGTTGAGGTACCTGCTGCTGGTTTTACGGGTGCTGTCCTGACCGGGGCAGGCTGGGCTGCCATGGTGGCAACTTCCTTTCCTATCAGTTTACCCCCTACCATCTCTGCAACGTTGAACAGAACATCAATCTGTCCCTGCATACGGGCGGATTCCTGGGAGACAACCTGGGCCGTCGCAACCTCTATGAGCCTTGCAGACACCGTATAGGTAGTCCCCAACTGACTTACATTGGCAATACAGAGGTATTCTGCTCCGAATGTAGCACCGAGTTCCTTTATATCCTCAGCATTTACATCACCTGAAAGCTGGAATTTCTTTTCTTCCTGAATATTACTAACATAAGCACGGTCAATGGCAATAAAGTTAGCAGATTTTACAAATTGTTCATTTAGTGTATCTGCAACAATGGCAGAAGCATTGGAATGAATCCCTTCACCAAGAGAAGCATCAAGTACAGCTACTTTTGATATTCCAGAGGCCATTTGGATTATAAATAAAAATGCTAAAATTACCATTAGTAGTTTTTTCACGGGAGCTCCTTAAATAAAATATAATTATTACTATACATCGAAACCAATAATATTGCAAAGATTTTGAATTTGAAGTGTTAATTAATTTTTCTATATTTAATCTCTTTTTTAACATAACTATTTGTACAGTCACAACCAACACATCCCATTCCTTTACACTCTTTTACAGTACTCTCTACTGTAAACTGTTTTGACATATTTCTATTAAAGTTTTTGTGAATAGGAAAAGGCTATTCTTCTAAAATCAACATAACTTCCAATATATTCTCTGGTTCGGAAGTAGTTATTATATATTGTTGCATCGGTAAATAATTTTTCTGTACGGAACTGAACCAAAATCAGTAAACTGCTGTCTTCAGAAAGCTTAATATTGGCAAGAGGTCCAAATGTAACTTGAGTAAAGTCAGATCCCCAGTCAACAGGATCGGAGGAAGACAAATCTTTGTTGTCCCCTATCATCTGTTCAGTTTCAACTAAAAATGCAACTGTGTTTAGCTTGTATGGTAATTGATAGCCTAAGACATATGTTCCCCAGAAGTTGAAGCCGTTAAAGTTTTCTCCTGGATCAGCTTCATACTGCCATGCTTCTTCTGCGTTAGCCCCTGAAAAGTATTCATGTTCCACTTTTGCTGTAGCTGCCATAATAATATGTGTCCATTCCCCGGGGATTATTGCGCCCAGATCAAACTGGAAGGTTCCGGAAAGCCATGATTTTGAAACTATACCGGGAACTGGGTCTTCTTCCGGGATTCCTGTTCCATTTTTATTTAAACCCAGACCATTGAATAAACCGAAAAAATTCCAACCTGTTCCAAGCTGAGTTCCTGCCTGGAAGTTAAGGAAGGCTATAGGAGTTAAAGTTGCAGAGACAATTGCATTAATAGATACTGGAGAAAGTTCTCCTTTAAATTGATAAAGAATATTATTATCAGCGCTTAATGCCCCAGTGCCTTTCATAAATGGTACTTTGATCTTGTGGGTAATTGAAGCTTTTGCCTCAGCCCCACCCCAGCCATTTCCAAGATCTCTACCCTGATCAATATCTGATGGCAAATAGGGATTTTGGTCTACAACTGGTGAATAGGATATTGGGGCGAATGCACCATCAGAGACACCATCTCCTTTATTATCATCAAAATAATATGCACCTACTGCACCAAAATATGTTGAACTTTCAGCTGCAAATAAAGTTCCCCCAACAATAATCATTATAAAAATTGTAGTTATAAGTTTGTTTTTCATAATTATCCCTTGATTTTCCTTTTTAGATTGATATCATAGGATAATACCGATCCTGTTCACTTGCAAGTAGAAATAAATCACGATAGTGTAGACAAAATAGTGATTTGTAAGTAATTTGTTCATTTCGCCTCAGACACTATTTGTTATATAAGGAGTTCCCATGAAACTCGGATTAAAATCAAAATTTTCTATTCCTATTGTATTAGTTTTAGTAGCAGCCTTTTCTATTAAATTCCTGTAGTCCATGAATTCATATAAAAGAATATTATTAGATGTTATGAAGGAAAAAACAGATGTTGCTGTGACTGTTTTTATGCAGCAGGCAGTTGAGACTGATTTATCCCTCGAACTTTTGAAAGCAAGCATGAACAGCAATTATTTAAGAATAACACGTTCAGTAAGGGAAGTTGTAGAGAGTGAAAATTTTGTTCGGAGCACTGATAATTTTCAAAGACTTGCAGAATCTATTGGAGTGGATGAAATACATATAACCGATGGAAACGGTGTATTAAGATGGGGGAATATTGAGGCTTTTTATGGTTTTGACTTTCATACTTCCGATCAGACTCTACCTTTTATATATGCCTTAACAGATCCTTATTTTGAACTTGCTCAGGAACCTCAACCCCGGGGAGCTGACAATGTCCTTTTCCAGTATATTGGTGTAGCTGGAAAAAAAACCACTGGTATAATTCAGATAGGGGTAACTCCTGAGGAACTTGGAGTTGCTGCAAAAAATTATGATCTTCAGTTAGCAATAAAGAAGTTTAAAGTAGATAATTTTGGCGGTTACCCCTTTATACTATCAAGAGATGGTATTATCAGGAACCACCCCTCAGACACAGAGATTGGCAAAAATGTAAGTGACTTAGTTTGGGGAAATGCTGTGATTAACAGTGAGAATGGGAATGGGAATTTTACGTACAATGATGATTCAGGTCAGCATCTTGTTACATTCAGGTATTCCGGGGAAGAGATATATGGCAGCATATCAAATGTTGACCCCTATCTTGCTCCCTTTTGGTTGATGATGAGATTTCTCATGATTATAGTAATAATTGTGCTTGTATTTCTATCAATTATCATGTTTGTTATTGTTAATTTTACTACTGTTCGCCCTCTTGTAAAAGTTAAAAATATGCTGGGAGATATTTCCAAGGGGGAAGGCGATCTGACAAAAGAAATTGAAGTAGGATCAAAAGATGAAATCGGAGAGCTTGCAGGGAGTTTCAATGAGTTTCTCCATAAAATGAAACATATCATTGGTAATATAAAATCAGCAACTAAGGTTACTGTAGAGGCAAAGGAATCACTTTCTGCAACTGCAGAACAAACTGCAGCTGCAGTAGTTGAGATATCAGCCAATGTCAACGGTGTAAAAAATCAATTTACAACTCTGGATGAAAACATATATTCAACATCAGAGGCTACAGACCAGATACAGGACGTTATAGCTAATCTGGGGAAACAGGTTGAGAATCAATCAAGTGCAGTAGAGGAATCTACTGCGGCAATTAATGAAATGGTGGCTTCACTTGTTAATGTTGCCGGAATTACTGGGAATAAGAAAGATGCAACTGATAAATTAGTTCTAATTACTAAATCTGGTGGTGAGAAATTAACTGAAACTACTAAACTTGTGGATGATGTAAACAGTAGTATTAGTGCTATTTCGGAAATGGTCAATGTAATTAATGGGATTGCTTCCCAGACTAACCTTCTTTCAATGAATGCAGCCATTGAGGCTGCTCATGCAGGAGATGCAGGTAAGGGGTTTGCTGTAGTAGCAGATGAAATTAGAAAACTTGCTGAAACATCTGCAGGAAATGCAAAAGGAATAAGTAAAGAACTTACAGAAATAGTTAACAAGATTGTAGCAGCAGCCAGTTCAAGTAAAGCTACAGGTAGTGCTTTTGAAGAAATCCTTAAAGAGGTAGTCGCTGTTTCTCATGCTCTTGCAGAAATTGATTCATCTACATTGGAATTGTCGAAGGGTGGTGAGCAAATTCTTGAAGCAATGCAGCTTCTGGGTAATGTAACAATTGAGGTTCAGGATGGATCTTCGAAAATGGCTGATGGAACAGGCTCTATAGTAAAATCAATGCAATTACTAACAAGAGTTTCATCAGAAGCCCTTGGATCCATGGATGAAATATCTTCTGGTACAGAGGAAATTTCTCTGGCTTTAAATGAATTGACTAATCTTACAAATTCTCTTGATGTTGCTTCCGTTTCACTTGAAAGTGAAGTTAATAAATTTAAAATTGAAGAAAATAAATAATGGATCTGGGCATAAGTGGAAAAACAGCTTTTGTTTTGGGTTCTTCCTCGGGTCTGGGGTTTGCAGTTGCCTCTGAGCTTATTGAAAATGGTGTCAAAGTTGCTATTTGTGGTAGAAGCAGAGAAAAGCTGGAAAGTGCAGCTAAGGTTATTGCCGTGGATGGAGGATTTACCCGGGGAATTTTGTAATTATCTATACTCCTGCTCTTTTTTTAATTATTTGATATACATCTTCAGGATCATAGAAATCTTTAAGAAGTTCCTCTGTTTTACAGTCTATAAAATCAACTGATTTTTCTATGTTGTATGCTATATCCCATTCTTTAAAAACTGCTTCAGCAGGTTTACTTACAATTCCTCCGTTAACCTTTATTATGCCAAGACGTATTATCAATAAAGCTGAAGCTTTTCCAATAATTTTGTCATAAAGTGTTAATTTTGAAGAATCATAGTTCTGGCTTGTTAGAAAATTTTCCAGATCAAATAGAGGATAAAGCCATTTCCCGTTACTTGAGAATACAATTTTATCTTCAAATTTTAGTTCAAGTGAATGT
>JAQIBN010000077.1 GCA_027859095.1 Spirochaetia bacterium
AAAATAACAGAGCTATAAGCAATTCCCTGATAATAATTTTTCCTCTTCTCTTTGGGTCTACATGAGATAGAACAGAAAGGAAAATTGGAATATTTCCAAAGGGATCCATTACCAGAAAAAGCATTATAGCTGCACTGTATATTGTCATATTGAAATATTTTCCCATTTACCGGATTCTGCAGATCTGTAAAGTGCTGTAAGAACAGCTGTATTATACAGTGTATCTTCCAGTGGTACAGGTACTTCCGTATTATCCATTATAGCTTTTGAAAATGCATCACCCTGAAGGGTGTACTGATGACATGTATCAATAATAATCTTGTTTCTTTCTTCTTCTTCAATACTGGAGTCATCATAATATAGCTCAGTAGGAAAGGTTGAAGGTGAATTAAAAGGTATTTTTATTTCAACATGCTTTTTGGTTCCTACAGCAAGCATTCTTTGATAGGGAGATATTTGAGTGGAACTAATAAAAGTTGCCTGTCCGGATGGGAAATCGAGAATAGCTGATGCCAGTATGTCAGTTTTAAATTTCGAATCATACTCTGCCATAGCTATAACTCTTGTTGGTTCCTCTTTGAATAAAAATCTTGAAGTGTTCACAGGGTAGCAGCCAATATCCCAAATTCCTCCTCCTCCCATATCTGATGCATAACTATTTCTAATATTGGTAGGATTAAAATTTGCATAAGAGAAAAATCCCTGCACTGCTCTTAGTTTACCAAAATCTTCACTGGAGGTTAATTCCCTTGCTTTAAGCCATTGAGGGTGGGTTCTTACCATAAAAGCTTCACCAATTTTTACACCGGAATTATTTCTTGTTTCAATTGTTTTTTTTACATCTGAGACAGACAAAGCAAATGGTTTTTCACATAGAACGTGTTTTCCTGCTTCCATTGCTTTTATGCTCCACTCTACATGGAGATGATTTGGAAGCGGAATATATACAGCCTCAATTGATTTATCAGCAAGTAGATCTTCATAGGATCCATATGCTCTTTCTATTCCCATATTGGAAGCAGTTTTTTTTGATTTATTTATATTTCGTGATGCAATTGCAGAAACCTCACAATATTTTCCTGCCTGCATTCCAGGAATTACGAAATTTCTGGCAATACCTGCATCGCCCATTATACCCCATTTTATTTTCATATCTAACTCCTGCTAAAAATCTGTTTTGTTTGAGTATAGATTAAAATTAAAAAAACTGCTAGAAAAATACTCTGAAAACTTTCGTGTAAGGACTGTTTTAATGTTTAAAGTAATGTTTGTTTGTATGGGAAATGTGTGCAGGTCTCCTCTTGCCCATATTTTGCTGGATATTTATTTAAAGGAAAATAATCTAACTGATAAAATTGGTGTGGAATCTTCAGGAGTAAATGTCTTTAATGAAGGACAGGCTCTTTGTGATAATATAGTTCGCACAGCTTCTGAAAGAGGGCTCTCTATTGAACATTACTCCCGTGAATTTTACCCAACAGATGGAGAAGATTTTGATTTAATTCTTGCTATGGATAATAGTACAATGTCCAGAATTAAAAGAACTATTAAAGGTGCCTTCATTAAAGGAGATATTAAATATTTTCGTTGTTATGATCCTGTCCAGGATGGGAGCAATGAGGTTCCTGACCCCTGGTCTGGTGGTAATGATGAATCTGAGATGGTTTTTGATATGATAGAAAGAACTATAAAGCCATTGGTTGATAGTATATTAAATAACTAATCTTTAGTATAATTCTGATAATTAGAAATTAAGGAGGAGATTTTATATGAGTGATAAAGTTGTGGTAATAATAAGTACTTCTGAAGCTGAAAAAGCCAGAACCGGTATGATGTATGCAGTAAATGCAGTTTTGAATAACTGGATGGCAGACGTTAAATTGATTTTTTTTGGTCCAGCCCAGGAGTTGCTTCTGGAAGATATTGTAATGAAAGATTTTTTAATACAATTTCAGCAGGCAGAAGGTAAAGCTGTATCCTGCAAATTTATTGTAGATAGAGATGAAATTGACAAAGAGACATCAGCTTTAGGAGTGAAGTCGGAGTATGTCGGAAGTATGATATCTGACCTTATAAAAGATGGCTATATTCCTATGGTGTGGTAGATATGATCGAAAAAATTCCTGTTTCCTGTAATAAAGACTGTGGTGCAGGATGTCCATTAGAAGCTCACACCGAAAATGGGCAAATACTAAAAATTACTGACAGTTCTTTTCGAAAACCATTGATGCAAGGTTGTCTTAAAGGTTATCGCATGACAGATGTTATTTACAATAAGGATCGAATTGTAAAACCACAAATAAGAACAGGAGAGAGGGGATCGGGACAGTTTCGGGATGCCAGCTGGGATGAAGCTCTGGACCTAATAACCAATAAACTACAAAGCACAAAAAAAATTAAAGGTGCTGAATCTGTCATGAGATTAGGTGGTTCCGGATCCTGTCGGGGAGCTCTTCATAATACAGCAACTTTAACCCAGAGGTTTTTTAATCTGTATGGTGGGTATACAGAAACTACTGGAAGTTTTTCCAGTGAAGCTGCTTCTTTTGTAAAAAAACCTATGTTTGGTACCAAAAATATTGGTATTGATGTTAAAACTCTTCTTAACTCAAAACTTATAATTTTATGGGGATTTAACCCAGTCGATACAAGGTTTGGATGTGAAACAGAATCTCTTTTAAAACAAGCTGCAGATGCAGCAATCCCTTTTGTAGTTATAGATCCCAGAAAAACACCCAGTGTAAACAGGTATAATGCCAAATGGCTCCCCCTAAAAGCCGGAACTGACTCTGCGTTAATGCTTAGTATGCTCTTTTTACTTCTAACCGAAGGTCTTGCAGATATAAAGTTTATTAAAAGGTTCAGTACAGGTTTTGAAAAGCTGGAACAGTATATTATGGGAAAAAGTGATGGTATTAAAAAAACACCCCAATGGGCTTCAGATATTTGTGGTATATCAGTCAGTGAAATAGAAAATTTTACAAGATTATATGCTTTATCTTCACCGTCAGCATTAATCCCGGGGCTTTCAATTCAAAGGACAATTGGTGGTGAAAATAATGATCGTTTAGGTGCAGTTTTGCAATTAGCTACAGCCAATATTGGAATACAGGGAGGTTCTACTGGTTCCGGTCAATGGAATCGTCTTACCTCCCCTGAATGCGGGAGCATTGCCGTTTCTTTAAATAGCAATGTAAAACGTGTTCCTGTCTATGAATGGGCGGATGCTGCCATAGGTGGCCTGAATGCAGGTTATCCATCGGATATTAGTTTTTTATATAACGTTGGGGGCAATTATATTGGTCAAAGCAGCGATACTTCCAAGGGGCTTAATGCATTTAAAAAAATGGATTTTATAGTAAGTCACGACTATTTTATGACACCAACATGCCAATGGTCGGATGTCGTTCTTCCAGTTACAACATTTCTTGAGAGAGAAGATATTCTTTTTTCAGAAACCAACTACCTTTTTTATTCAAAAAAAGCTTCTGAACCTGTAGGAGCAGCACGAACCGATTACAGAATATTTGCGGACTTGTCCCAAAGGATGGGATTTGAAAAAAGTTTTACAGAAGGAAGATCTGAATCTGATTGGATAGAATATTTTCTTGAAGGTTCAGAAATATTAGATATAGATAATTTCAGAAAAACAGGTATTTATGAATCCAAAAATCAGATGAGAGTTGGTCTTTCAGATTTTATTTCTGATCCTGAAAAAAATCCTTTAAATACACCATCAGGAAAAATTGAAATAGAGTTACCTTTATTTCCAACCATCGGCGGAACTTCTATTCCTGAATCAGTAATAATGGATGTTTTAGTAGAGTACCCTCTTAGACTAATAACACCACATGATAAGTTTCGTATTCATTCACAAAATGATAATCTCCCTGCTTTCAAAAAACTTATAGATGACAAGTTATGGATGAATCCTGTTGATGCAGAAGAACGGGGTATTATAGATGGAATGACAGTTTCTGTTTTCAGTGAGTTTGGTCATATTCAAAATAAGGTTAAAGTTACAGATAAAATTGCTTTCGGTATTGTTTCTCTTAATCAGGGTGCCTGGGTTAAAGGTCTACCTGGAGAGGAACCTGAGGGATCTGTTAATATTCTCAGCTCTACAGAACCTGCTATGCCAAGCCGGGGGTCAAGGACTCATTCTATAGCTGTAGAAGTAAAGTAATATTAATATATTGTCCCATTTTATGGTATAGGCTTTTTTCGTCAGTTCTTGATACTTCTATTAGAGACGAGTTGCTAATTAAATTCTAAATATGATAAAACGCAAAAAGCTTTGGTAGTAAACTCTTGACTTAAATAAGCAGGAGAGATTATCTTTAAAGTATGAAGGAATTTACAAATATTGCAGAGATATATAAGAATTTTCCAAAAAAAGAAGACTGTATAAGGTTTATTGAAAAGATAAGGTGGAGCCATAAACCTGTTTGTCCTCATTGTACTTCACATCGAATAAGCCCCATGAAGAAAGAATTCAGATATCACTGCAATTCATGTAATATTTCTTTTTCAGTTACTGTTAAAACACTTTTTCACAATACCAGAATACCTCTTCAAAAATGGTTTGCAGCAATTGAAATATTTATGAAAAGTGAAAAAAAAATTAGTGTTCGTAAACTTGCAGAGACTCTAGATGTAAATAAAGATACCGCATGGACAATGTTAGCTAGAATAAAAAAAGCAGGTTCAGAATATGGGGAACTCTTTTCAAGGTTAATAGAATCAGGTGAAATATATTTAAAGGGTAGAGTAAAAGTAAAGTAGAGTTTTTTTGTACTGTTTCTACCGTGGAGCGGGACAATGGGTGTTTCCAAAAGTAAATGAAAGCATTTTTTTTTGTATTTGTACTACCGTATAGTGGGACAATAATATGTTTATAGTCAGGATATAATTATGGAATCTAAAAACAAAATAATTGGGATAGATGCAGGATCCGTAACTGTTTCGGTTGTAGTAATGGATCTAAGTGGCAAAGTTTTGAATCATAAGTATGAATATCATAATGGAAAACCAGCTTTGGTTCTTCGGGATCTTCTTTTGGATATTGATTATTCAGATGTTATTGGAGTTGCAAGAACTGCAACTGCCCCGGATATCTATAAAGGGGCAATTAGTTTTGATCCCAGTATTTCAATTATTAAGGGTGTAAAATTCTTTTATAAGGATTTTAAATCAATATTAAATGTTGGCGGTGAAAAATTTGCATTAATTGAATTTGATGAAAATGGAAATTACCTGAATATGAAGTCAAATACCTCTTGTGCTGCAGGTACAGGTGGGTTTCTTGATCAACAGGCAAAAAGGCTCAATCTTGAGAGTAGTGCAGAATTGAGTGCAAAAGCACTTGCAAATAAGAGTGAAATACCAAAAATCGCATCCAGATGCTCTGTATTTGCTAAGACAGATATAATTCATTCCCAGCAGGAGGGGTATTCCCTGGATGAAATATGTGATGGTTTAAGTTTGGGTTTGGCAAATAATATAGCAGACACACTTATTAATGGTTCTTCAGAATACAGCCCCATGGTTTTTGCTGGAGGTGTTGCACAAAATGAATCTGTGGTTAGTCACCTTGAAAATCTTATTGGGCATAAACTGGAAATCCATAAATATTCACATCTCTTCGGATCTATTGGTGTTATACAGTTATTATTGGAAGAGGACATCTTAAATAAGACAGGCTTTACCAAAGATTCTATTCATGCCGTTTCTAATCTAAAAAAGGACTATTTTTACGAACCACTCGAATTAAAATTATCAGATTATCCTGACTTTGATGGGTTGGAACATTATGAGTATTCAATGCCCGGTAATATTTCTGATGTTGAGGTTGATATTTACCATGATCTTAAACCTGGAATTTCTATGGATGTTTATATGGGGATTGATATTGGGTCTACATCAACAAAAGCCATTGTTATTGATTCCAATTTTTCTCCGCTTGCAGGATTTTATACCAGAACATCCGGTCGTCCAATTGTAGCTGTTCAGGCAATATTTGAGTCATGCAGTTTTTATTTGAAAAATAAAAATATAGAATTTAATTTTATTTCAGTTGGAAGTACGGGATCTGGAAGAAAGTTTATAGGTAAATTAGTAGGTGCAGATATAATTCTTGATGAAATATCTGCTCATGCCAGAGCAGCTGTTGATCTGGATCCGGATATAGATACAATTATTGAGATAGGTGGTCAGGATGCTAAATTTACAACTTTAAGAAAAGGTGTTGTAACATTTTCCCAGATGAATACGGTCTGTGCTGCTGGTACAGGAAGTTTTATTGAAGAACAGGCACTTAAACTTGGTGTTTCTTTATCTGAATATGCCTCTTTAGCTGAAGGGGCAAGAGCTCCTTTGGCCAGTGATAGGTGTACTGTCTTTATGGAAAGGGATATAAACCATTATTTAAATAAAAATTACGGGATAAATGAGATCCTTGCTACTGTACTATATTCTGTCCGTGAGAATTATCTTCAGAAGGTTGCTACAGAGGGCAATATAGGAAACAGAGTATTTTTTCAGGGAGCTACTGCAAAAATTAAAGCTCTTGTGGCTGCATTTGAACAAAATCTTAAAAAACCAATTTTTGTATCAAAGTATTGTCATCTTACAGGCGCTCTTGGTTCTGCTATTACAGCTGCAGAAGAACAGGAGGGGCTGTCTACCTTTAAGGGTTTAAATATATACAAAGAAAATATACCTGTACGATCTGAAACCTGTGATTTATGTCTTAATAATTGCAGAATTAGGGTTGCCACAGTTAAGGATGAGGATGTTGCATATGGGTTCCTTTGCGGCCGGGATTATAAGACTAAGAAATATGTAAAAAAGGAAAAGACTATTTCTTTGTTAAAAGTTAGAAGAAAAACCCTTGCTACACTTAAGTTGAAAGAAATTATCAGTACAGAATTTCCTGTAGTGGGTATCCCTGGAGGTCTTCAGATTTTTGAAGAAATTCCATTATGGGAGAAATTTTTTCATACCCTGGGAATAAGAACAGTTACAAGTGAATTTTCCCCGGACGTTATTTCTACCGGGAAAAAGCTTGCAGGTGCAGAGTTTTGTGCACCTATGTCTGCGTTTTATGGGCATGTTGACAGTCTTGCCGGTAAATCTGATATTGTTTTTTTACCAATACACATTGAAGATAAAAAAGATGAAAAAAATCATTCCAGAATACAAAAATTTTGTTACTACACACAATTTAGCTCTACACTGGTTTCTAAAATAAAACATAATGGAAAAGAACTTAATAGTATGATGCCTGTTGTAAATCATAGAGCGAATCAGCTTAAAACGAAATATGAATTACTAAAAGCTTTAAATATATTTCTGCCAGGGCAATTTAACTTTCTTGATATATCAAAGGCCTATGATGAGGCTCTTGATTATTACAAAACAACAAAAATAAAACTGAAAGAGATATATAAAGCTCCAAAGAATGATGAAATTAAAGTTCTGTTAGCAGGACGACCATATACAGTTCTTCTTGATTCCATGAATAAGGATATTCCTGACTATTTTGCTACTCTGGGGGTTGAAACAATTTTCACAGATTCATTACCTGATATGAATCCTTCAGAGGATGTTGACAGTTTACTGGATCAGTTTCATTGGGCTTATCCTTCCTCAATTCTTGCTGCAGCAGATTATTGTACCAGAACTGAGGGACTGTATCCTGTATTTATTACATCTTTTAAATGTTCGCCGGATTCTTTTACTTTGGAATATTTTAAAAGAATTATGGATAAGCATGAAAAACCTTATCTAATTCTTCAGATTGATGATCATGATTCAAGTGTTGGGTATGAAACAAGAATAGAAGCTGGTGTACGGGCATTTCTTAATCATTTAAAATCAGACAATAGCAAAATTGGAAAAATACTAAAGTTACCAATTGCTCCTGTATTAGAAACCTCTTTAAAGGAAAAAACACTTCTTCTTCCCAACTGGGATCCTCTTGTTATTCCTCTTCTAGCTGCAAATTTGCAAAATATTGGAATAGATGCCCGTGTTTTGGAGGAGACTCCTCAGATGATCTCTTCCAGTATGAAAATGAATACAGGGCAATGTATTCCAATCAACGCAGTTGCCCTCGAATATGTTGAATATATAAAAAAATATAATCTAAAACCTGAAGATACAGTTCTTTGGATGATGAAATCAAATGTGTCATGCAATATAGCGATGTATCCCTCCTTTATAAAAAGTCTTATTGAGAAGGAAGGTGTAGATATGAGCAGAGCCGGTGTATACATAGGTGAGCTCACAATGGTGGAAATAGGCCCAATTGTGTCGATTAAGACCTATTTTGCATACATGTTTGGAGGCAATTTAAAGAAGATTGGCTGTATGATCAGACCTTATGAACTTATTAAAGGTGAAACTGACAAAGTAATATTAGAGATCAGAGATACTTTTATTAGAGCGTTTATGGGTGAGTTGAGTTTTATGGATGCCGTTAAATATACGATAGAAAAGCTGGATACAATTAAATACAAAAAAAACAATAAACCAAAGGTTGCAATTTTCGGTGATCTTTATGTACGGGATAATGAAGTTATGAATCAGAATCTTATCGGCTATATTGAAGATGCCGGAGGTGAAGTTATAATTACGCCCTATAATGACTATGCAAAAATTATAAGTGGAGCACTCTTTAAGAGGTGGACAAAGGAATTGAGAATTCAGGATGTGATAATATTTAAATCTCTACTGACAGCCATGGAACTTTTGGAAAGTAGATATCACAGTCATCTTGGAAAATATATTGGTAAACAGATTAATTCCAGAAATCCAATGATGGAAAAAGAACTTGAGAAATTTAATCTTCGTGTTGAACAGGAAGGGGAAAGTGTTGAAAATATACTTAAAATTTTTCGCATTATGAAAGAGCACCCTGATGTCTCTCTGTTTGTTCAGACTAACCCGGCATTTTGCTGCCCAGCCCTGGTTACTGAAGCTATGAGTAAGGAGATTGAAAGTTTGACCGGTGTCCCTGTACTGTCCATCACCTATGACGGAACCGAATCACCTAAGAATGATATTATTATTCCATATTTAAAATTTGCAGGGAAGGGGACAAAGGCTTCTGAAGAAGAAAAGGTTTCTGCTGTTTAATATACACATTTTGTAGGGAACGGTTTTAAACCGTTCCCTACAAAATTTTTTGACCGGGTTTACATTCCGAAGCTGATTCCCATACTGTTTGTTCTTAAGCTCATATAAGTTCCTGTTAAAGGCATTGTGTTTCCCAGGTTAAATTTATAAACATAATTAGAATCTGTTGGATCATAGATTTTCACATCACCATTAAATCCATTTACAACCATTTTTACGGGTATAACCATATCCATAACATCTTCAGTTAAAAGGTATACATAATCATTAAGGTCTATATCAGCAATAAGTTCCATCTTGCTGTTACTTACACTTTTATAAATTTGAGCACT
>JAQIBN010000166.1 GCA_027859095.1 Spirochaetia bacterium
TAACACATATAGATGTATATGATGAAATTGATGATATTAAAGTATGTGTAGCCTATGAAATAGATGGTAAAGAAATTACTAATTTCCCATCCTCCAGAACCATGCTAGCAAAAGCAAAACCAGTTTTAAAGAGTTTTAAGGGCTGGAAAGAAAATATTTCTGAAGTAAAAACATATGAGGAATTACCAGTATATGCACAAGAATATATAAAATTTATAGAAGATTATTCAAAAACTTCTATAGGTATTATATCTGTTGGATATAAACGGGAACAAACTATGATGAGAACAGGCCTTTGGACAAAATAGTTATTTTAGATTTTGGTTCTCAAACAACCCAGCTTATTGCAAGAAGAATAAGAGAGCTCGGCGTATTTTGCCAGATATTTGACGGTGAATCTACTATTACAAAGGAATTATTAAAAGATACAAAAGGTATAATATTATCAGGTTCTCCTTTTTCTGTTTATGAAAAAGGAGCACCTAAACCACATCCCAGTGTTTTTTTAACTGGATTGCCAGTGTTAGGAATCTGCTATGGTTTTCAGCAAATGACAATGATTCATAACGGTATTGTGGATGCTTCAGCTACTAAAGAATATGGAAAAGCTCCAGTATCTATTTTATGTGAATCAGAGCTGTTTAATGGAGTCCCTGATGGATTTTCCTCATGGATGAGTCATGGGGATAGTCTTAAAAAATTGGGAGAAGATTTTGATTTGATTGCTGAATCTGAAAATCATCCAGCGGCAGGTTTTAATAAAAAACTGAACCTTTATGGTTTACAATTTCATCCTGAAGTAAGCCACTGTGATTATGGTAAAAAAATACTCAGTAATTATATTTTTAAAATATGTGAATCTGATAAAAGCTGGAACATGGATATATTTATGGATATCATTTCCCAAGAAATAAAGATAAAAGTTGGTAATAATAAAGTTTTATTATTAATATCAGGAGGCGTTGATTCCTCAGTAGTTGCTGGTATGCTTCTTAAAATCCTACCTGCTCAAAATATATTTCTTATGTATATTGATACCGGTTTAATGAGAAAGAATGAAACTGAAGAAATTGATATTTATCTAAAAAGCCTTGGTGCAGAAAATATCCAGATAATAAATGCATCCAGTATGTTCCTTGATGAACTGAAGGGAATATCTGATCCTGAAAAAAAAAGAGAAATTATTGGTGATCTTTTTATAAGAATTCAGTCAAGGGAGTTACCTAACGAACTAAAAAATAATTATATCCTTGCACAGGGGACACTCTATACAGATTTTATAGAGTCTGGAAAGGGAGTAGGAAATAAGGCCAAGGCAATAAAATCTCATCATAATGTTAGTTCCCCTATGGTTGAAGCAAAAAGAAATGCCGGTTTAATAATAGAACCGCTGGAGGAACTATTTAAAGATGAAGTTCGACAACTTGGTATAGCTTTAGGAATAGATAGTAGAATTATTTCCCGTCATCCTTTTCCTGGACCTGGACTTGCTGTTAGAATAATAGGAGATATAACAAAAGAAAAGGTTAGTATTCTCCAGGAAGCAGATTATTTATTTATTCAAGAACTTAAAACTAGAAACCTTTATAATAAAATATGGCAGGCTTTTTGTGTTCTTTTGCCAGTAAAGTCTGTTGGTGTAACAGGTGATGCACGTGAATATGGATATGTCCTGGCATTAAGAGCTATAACAAGTGTAGATGGTATGACGGCAGATGTGTATCCCTTTAATACTTCTGATCTATTAGAAATATCATCAATAATCACAAATACAATTCCTGAAATAGGAAGAGTTGTTTATGATATATCCAGTAAACCCCCTGCTACCATAGAATGGGAGTAATATGATAAAAGATTTTGGATATCAAAGAGTTGCAGCAGCAAGACCGATAACTATTCCAGTTGATATTAAAGAAAATACTAAAAATATTATTTTATTAATGGAACAATCTTCTGCAAAAGAATGTGATGTTTGTGTATTTCCCGAACTTTCTATTTCATCTTATAATTGTGGTGAACTTTTTAGACAACAAACTCTTCTTGATTCAGTAATTGATTCCCTTCTGGAAATTAGTAAAGTAAGTGCAAACCTATTTGGAATATATATTATTGGATTTCCATATGCTGAGAATGGTCAGCTATTCAACTGCGGAGCAGTAATATCCCATGGTGAAATTTTGGGAATTGTCCCTAAATCTTACATTCCAAATAATAATGAATATTATGAAGGAAGGTGGTTTAGCTCAGGATTGAGATCTAATATAAAAAACATTAATCTAAATAACAAAATGATACCCTTTGGTATAGACCTTTTATTTTGCAGTATAAACAATAAACTGGAAATATTTGCTATAGAAATTTGTGAAGATCTTTGGGCAACGATACCTCCAAGTTCCTCATCAGCCTTAGGAGGTGCTTCTGTTATTTTCAATTTATCCGCCAGCACAGATCTATTAGGTAAAACTGATTATCGCAAAAATCTTATTAAACATCAGTCTGCGGCAGTAATAGGTGCTTATGTATATTCTTCGGCGGGAGTAGGGGAATCTACAACAGATACAGTCTGTGGAGGACATTCTATAATTGCAGAAAATGGAAAAGTACTAATAGAAAATGAGAGGTTTACCAGAGATTCTAATCTTATTTTTTCTGACATAGATTTGGAATATATTCATCATGAGAGACTCAATAATACAACCTTCAGTCAGTGTATTAGTAATCAAAACGATGATAAATTATTTAGAAAAATTTATTATAAATCAGATCATCATAAAAATACAAAACTTAACCGGTTTGTTGATCCACATCCATTTATTCCCGATTCTTCTGATGATCTTAATAAACGTTCCAGTGAAATACTTAATATTCAAAGTTCTGGTCTTGCCACTCGATTGAGTAATTCTTCATTTGCTTCTGCAGTAATAGGATTATCAGGAGGACTTGATTCAACCCTGACTTTATTAGTTACTATTGAAGCTTTTAAAAAGCTGAAACTGAATTATAAAGGGATTCACTGTATCACTATGCCTGGATTTGGAACAAGTGAAAGAACAAAAAATAATGTAGAACAACTATGTCTGGAAATGAATATCCCCCTGGAAGAAATAAGTATAATAGATGCATCTCTTCAGCATTTTAAGGATATTGGGCATAATAAGAACACCCATGATACTACTTACGAAAATACGCAGGCAAGGGAAAGAACTCAGATACTCATGGATAAAGCAAACCAGTTAAATGCTCTTGTAATAGGGACTGGCGATCTTTCTGAACTGGCATTGGGGTGGTGTACTTATAATGGTGATCATATGTCAATGTATTCAGTAAATAGTGGAGTACCCAAAACCCTGGTAAAATTTCTAATTAAGTATTACGCTGATACTATTGCAAAAGATAAAATTGCAGATATTCTTAGGGATATTATTAATACTCCAATATCTCCTGAGCTGTTGCCAATGGGAAAGAATGGAGAGATGCTACAGAAGACTGAAGATACAATTGGTCCTTATCAACTTCATGATTTTTTCTTATTTAATGCAATAAGATGTGCATATAGTCCTGAGAAAATACTCTTTTTAGCAGAAATAGCTTTCGCTAAAGATTACTCTACAGAAACTATTTTAAAATGGCTGGAGATATTCTATAAAAGATTTTTTTCCGGGCAGTTTAAAAGGTCAGCTTTACCAGATGGACCAAAGGTTGGAACACTCTCCCTTTCTCCCAGGGGAGATTGGAAAATGCCCAGTGATGCTAAGGCCTCTGCCTGGATTGACCGCTTATACAAAAACTGATTTAAATATTATTATGTATTACTTCCTTCGAGTATAGGTACTTTTATCGGCATAGAATAACTTCTGTAACCAGTTGCGTTGTAAACAGCATTTGCAATTGCAGGTGCAATAATCTCAAGAGCGGGTTCTCCTATACCTTTTGCTCCAGTTGGAGAGTTTGGATCCTGGTTTTCGATTATTATCGCCTCCATATCTGGCATATCAGTTGATTTTGGAATCTTGTATTTATTAAGGTTTAACTGCTGAACATGACCATCTATCATTGTAAGATCTTCAATTAGTGCCATTCCCATTCCTTGTACAATTCCTCCGAAAATCTGGCCCTCAACCATATCTTTATTAATTGCTTTACCAATATCATGGGCTGCTGTAACTTTCAGAACCTTAACTTTACCGGATTTTTTATCTACCTCAACCTCAGCAACCTGGGAACTGTATACATAGGTAAAATATGCATCTCCCTGGCCTGTTTCTTCATCCCAGGTTACCGAAGGAGCCTGGAAATAACCAAAAGCAAATGGAAATACCTTTCTGGTATGGAGGATTCTTACAGCTTCATCCCAGGGAAGTTTATACCCATCCCGACCCCAAAGATGATCATCTTTAAATACAACTTCTCTGGGCAGACATCTTAGTTTATCCGAAAGATTCTGAGTCATTATGTCCTTTAATTTTATCACAGCATCCTTAATAGCTCCCCCTCCCATCAAAGTCCCCCTAGAGGCAACAGTAGTTCCGCTATCAGGAATATTTGATGTTGAAGGTGTTGTATAAAATATACGCTCAAGTTTTACACCCAACAAATCGGCAAGCATAATATTCATTGCACTTTCTGCTCCCTGTCCATTTTCAAAAATACCAGTAGAGAGAACAATGGAACCGTCAAACTGACAGTTTACGGTACAACTTGCAAAATCCATACCTTCTGCACCAATACTGGAACCTCGGTATGAGGATGCAAGTCCGATACCATAGAAACTTACACTGTCGCCTTTTCCATGGCTATTTTTTCCCATTTTTTCACGATACCCGGAGGCATCAATGACAGTATCAATTACCTGATGAAGGCTCACTTTATGAGTATTCAAAACCTGTCCTGTTATAGTTGTAGATCCGTCAATAACACCATTTTGTTTTCGGAATGTAATTGGATCAATATCCAGTTTTTCTGCACATATATCCATCATCTGTTCTATTGCGAAGTTGCTTTGAGGTGCTCCGAACCCTCTGAAAGCGCCTGTAAACCCATTGTTGGTTGCAACTCCATAAACATCAGTATTGACATTTGGAACCATATATGGGCCACAGCTCTGAGCAGTGGATCTCCAGGTTAACCAGGGAGTAGTAGAGGCAATAGCCCCTGAATTTGCCAGAATATAACAGTTTACAGCTTTTATGTAGCCATCTTTCGTCAAACCATACTTATACTTAATGTCATATGGTACTCTTTTATAACCTTCCATCATCGACCATTCTCTGGTATAAATCATCCTGACAGGTCTATTAATTAAACATGCTGCAAGAGCAGTTCTTGCGCATACCATTGCAGCAGTATCGTCTTTCCCTCCGAAGCTTCCTCCCACAGGATGAGAGAATACTTCAATTTGGGATATTGGCAGTCCCAGATGTGCACTTACAAACCTTCTTGTACTGAAAGGATGCTGCATAGATCCATATACTTCAATACCACCGTTTCGTTTAGGTATGCATATTGAACCCTCTGTTTCCAAAAAAGCATGTTCGACAAAGGGAGTATGAAAGTCCCTTTCTACTATTACATCGCATTCATTGAATGCTTTATCTACATCTCCCCGCCTGACTTTGTGATGGCATATAATATTATTGTTAAATTCATCATGAATTAGGGGAGTACCCTCCTGCATAGCTTCAAAAGAATCAAGAATTACTGGAAGCTCATCAACATCAAGACTAATAAGTTGGGCTCCCTGGAGAGCAGCTTCTTCAGTTTCAGCTACAACAAGTGCTACAACATCGCCCTCATATCGAATTTTATCCTTGACAAGAATACTGTAATCCTGAAATATCTGGCCTGACTTTATCTGTCCAGGAACATCTTTCCAAGTTATAACTTTAATGACCCCGGGGTAATTTTCTGCATCTGTATAATTAATATTATTTAATTTTGCATGTACATATCCTGAATAAACTGGTATGCATCGTGCTTCATTATAGAATCGAAAATCATCAACATAATAAGCACGACCAGTAACTTTTGAAACTGAATCATTTCTGTATGCAGTATTCTTAGAACTCATAATTCCCCCCTAAAAACAAAACCAGTATACTTCATGATACCAAATATTAAAAGCTTTATTTTGCTAATTACGTCAATTTGTTATCTAAAATTTGCAATAACAAGAAATATTACATTAAAAATAATTTTAATTGTTAACTTTGTTCAAAAACAGAATTACTTGACATTAGAGTAATTCTATAATTATAATACTACAAATAATTATCATTATCAATAAGGAGATCTAGTTATGGAAAAGCTTTTCTGGGACTTCTTAACAGATACTTCATATAGAAATTAACAAATTATAATCTGAAAAAAAGGCTGTTTCCAACAACCTTTTTTAATTAATCCTTCATAGATTCATAAATATCATTAAACATTAAGTGATTTTCTATGAATAACTGCATTATTCTTTCACCAAAAACATCCTCACCTAAGACTCCACTTCTGTCATCTTTCTGAAGGATTCCAATTGTTTTTTCATGAGTAAATGCTGTTTTGTAGTGTCTGGGGCTTCGAAGTGCATCATACTTATCTGCCAGTGAAACAAAGAGTGCTTCCAAAGGTATTTCAGTTCCTACTGGAGGATTGAATAAACTATAATCAGCAAAATGCCTGCTTGTAAGATCTACTATATCACCATCCTTATTTATAATTGATGGATAACCTTCACCATTCCACATTTGATGATGATTCAGTGCAATTCTATATGCCATTTCAAATTTATATTCTCTTGATGAATTGGACATCATTCTTCCTAATATTTGAGCACCATAAATTGGGTGCATATTCATTTCAAGGATTTCTTCCTTTGAAAGTTTTCTTTCAAGTTTAATAATGTGAGGTATAGCTACTTTTCCAATATCATGTACTGATGCGACCTGACCGATGGCTTTACAGAATTTTTTATCCATTCCGTATAATCCAGCTACAATTTCTGAAAATTTATTTACCCTCTGTAAATGTTTTCCAGTCATTTCATCACTAAATTCTGCAGAAGCACATAATCCATCAATTGACTGCATAAATTTTTTATCATTTTTGATAGCAAGTTCAACAAGTGAATGTGTAACCATAGCAGTATTAACAAACGCTTCCATTGAAAGATGATCCTGATTAGTAATTTCTCTGTCTTTATTAAACGCAATTATTGAAAGTCTTCCACTATGATAATTAATAAAATTACTGACAGGATCCCCTATAAATGTTTTTACATCCGGATCAAAAGGGTATGCATTTTCAAATTCTTTTTGTGAAATGAAATCACTGGCCTTAGCAGAAATAACTTTTGAAACTCTTCTGGAACGAAGAACAGGAGCTAGAGAGTCTAAGCTTAAAATTATAGGTTCTGCACTTATAACTCCAGTTGATGATGATTTAAACTTAAATCCATCGAGAATATCTTCTTTTACCTGCATAATAACTATAGTTTTAAAATGATAATTAAAAATTAATTCTGCGAGTCTCACAAATATATCATTATTCACAACTAGATCATCCAGTGAATTTATAACATTATTATTAAACTCTCTTATTGTCTTTAGGTTACGATCGTATTCTTTTCTATCTGTTACATTTGTTAGCCATACAAGAATATCTTCATTCTTTTCTGATTTCGAACTTTGTATACTATACCATTCCCCTGTGATTGGTGAATAAGAAGCTTTTTGATTTAAATTATCCATTGAAAAATCATTCGAATGGCCAAAAAATTTATTAATATTCGTAATATTATTTTTCTCAAATAACTCGCTGG
>JAQIBN010000216.1 GCA_027859095.1 Spirochaetia bacterium
TTCTTTTTTGTCAGTTTCTGTAAATTTTGACCTATGGGTAATTTTTGCGATATAGTCAAAACCATTCATAGTTTCTTCTGAATAACCCTCATCACTATCATTGTCATAACCATCTGTTAGCCACTTTTCAGCTGCTTCAAATGTCTCAAAAGTATCAATCTCACAATTAGCTGCGAAAAATGCCATATATTTATCTTTCATATTTACCATCCTTATTTCATTCTTAATAAAAGTTTTCATTTCTAATAACAGCTCCCCATCATCATCAAGATCATACTCTTTGACTAATTCGGTATATCTGATTATTGCATCTCTGAGTTTTTTAATTTCTGCGTCTCTTCTAACAATAGCATTATCCTTGGAGAATATTTCAAGAGTCAAATGTTCATTCTCTGTTTTTAGGTCGTTCGCTATTGCCCCGTTCACCATTTCGAACTCACCATATTTGTTTTTCATCCTAACCCCCTCCAAATTCTCACACTCTTTCTTTCAGTTTAAATAAAGGCTCTAATGTTGCCTTAATTTCTGAATATTGCTTTTCCATTTCAATTAGTGGTTTTATAATACCCTCTGCAATCTCTACTTTTTTTAGGTTTTCAGGGGTTAGCATCTCACGAAAAGAATTATCAGACATAGATCCTTTCCATTCTTTATAAGTTTCAGATAATCCAGTAAGCGAATAGATAAGTTTTGTATAAGTAGAATAACCATGCCCGTGCATCCTTTCATTTTCTCCAGACTCTTTTATTTTATCTGTAAGGGTTTTACGTGTTTCCATTCCGGCAAGCCTGACAGTCTCTTGTTTTTGAATATATTCTCTCATTCTAAAAAATTCTTTTACAAGTTTCTTTTTAAACATTACAACTTTTGTACTATTCTTCATGAAAGTTGTTAATAATGTAGCTTGCTCTTCATTCAGTAAATATGTTGTTTTAGGCCGTCCGCCTTTTGAATCTGGTTTAGTGATTTCAAATCCCATTACTCCAAACTCTTCAAGAGTATCTTTGTGGTTCTTAATAAGCCTGACAATAGATCTATGTTCATTATTAGCAAGTAAGGCTATTCCCTCAGAATCTATAAAGCATTTCCTTTCTTTAATTATTATTACATCTTTTTTCATTTAATTACCTCTAATAAGATAATACTATTATATGTTAAAACTGTCAAGTGTTAATCTTTCATATTATGATTTCTCCTCAAGCTTTGTGATTTCAGATTTCCAAAAGAACACCCCGCCCTTTATAGTTTGTACGCCCACCAGGTTGTCAGGACATGATTCTAATTTTATGCAATATTTATATTCAGATTCTTTACTGAATATTTTACCAAGCCCCAGGGGCGTAGTAACTATGTCACCTGTTTTCAAAATAGCTCTCCTTTAAAATAGCTGGCATGGCAGCAATGAGAATAGTGGAAATAAAGATCTTGGCTTATCTTCTGTTATATCCATGCCTATAACTCCGATTACCGTGTCGTCTTTCCGACTGTCAATAAAATTTACCACTATACGAGGATCAGCCTATGCCAATCTCATATATAAAAGTATCGTCCCCGAAGGGACTATCAGTACCGATCCCATACGGGTGGCCTGATATAGTGCTGACAGGATTTGATACCTGCAAGGATTTCCAGTTTACGTGATTTCTATTGCTTGGACACGTTTGTATAAGCATTTGATTCAATCCTGAAACCAGTATTAGATTTTACAACCACTTTAAAGTGATAACTTAATCCCCCGGAGTTTCACCGTATTTTTAGACAACACAAGGGATGCGTATACTTCCGCCACAGCACTACCAAGTGTCGTTATTTCTCTTCCTGCACTGAGTAGGAATACACTATTATCTTTTGGGAGTGACCCCCCAGTGATTTCTTTATACTGCCCACTTTTAATGCAGTATTATTTCAAAAATAACCAGGTACTGTTCTAATTCTCAATAAAGTTCTTTTCTGCTTTTCTTCCGCTATCTGCTGCACCTCTTCATCTGTCGAATGAATCCCTACTACCACATTATATATATCGGCTATCTCTGAATTGTTTGGATCTTTTAGAAATTCCCTGCACTCTTCTTTTAACTTTTCTATCTGTTTCGGCCTTCCAAAGTGATTTACTATTAGATGTATTCTGTCATTATTCATAATTCTTCAACTTCTCAATCTCATCCATCATAAACTCACGGCTCATCTTGTCTTCACCTTGATAGTTAGCCTGGTATTTATCTATTATTCCAAGTAGAAAAGGATAAGCTAAATCACCCAACTTATGTATTTTACCATCTTGTATTTTTTCCATTAATAATTCCTTCTTCTGATTTGTTTTCTTCTCGCTCTTTAGGATGAAAACTTACATATTCTTTTTTAAAAAATAAAAGGATATCACCTGTTTTTCCGTCCCTGGCCTTCTCAATACATAACCACGAATCTTTTTTATTATGGTATATCATCATAGCAACGTCGGCATCTTTTTCTATCTGTGAAGAGTCTGCAAAGTCTGCCATTTTAGGCCGTTTGTTTTCACTGTCTCGCCTTAATTGTGCAGCGACTACGATTGGTATATTTAATTCCCTGGCAAGCATTTTCAACGCAATACTTGTCTCAGATACTTTGTCTCTCACAAGATCAAACTCTTTGTTAGTTATCAACTGGACATAGTCTACAAATACAATATCACATTTATTAACCCTCACCATTTTACGTATTTCTCTTTTCATCAGCTGCAATGACATATTAGGCTCATCGCATATATAACCTTTTGACTTCTCAAATAATTCTAAAAATGTACTCAACTCTAAAAATGTCCTTTTATCAAAATTACCAGATAATAAAGTCATAGAATTAATTTTACTTGTTTGAGAAAATGATCTTGTTAATATTTCATTAAGCGAACTTTCAGCAGATACAAAACCTATCGTTTTTTTCTCTTTAAGCATTGCATGAATCGCCATATTTAAAAGCAATGCACTTTTACCTCCTGATGGTCTCGCTCCAATATAATATAAAAACTTTTTCTGGAATCCTAAAATATAATCATCTAACCTTGTAAGCCCTGTTGATATTCCTGGAAGCTCACCTTTTCTTTCATATCGTCTTTGCAGTTCTTCTATAAATCCAGGCATTGACTCCTTAAAAGAATAACTGCTTTTATTTGAAAAATCTTTGATAATATCCGTTATCTCTGTTTCTATTATTTCTATCATATCCGATGGACTATGATCTGTTATTTCTCCCTTTATAGTTTCCGCAAGCTGTAAAAGTTTTCTTTTTGTCGAAGCCTTTTTTATTTCTGATTGATAAAAAGACCAGTTTGAGGCACTAACTATATTATTTGTTAGGCTCGCTATCTTGTATGATTCTACTCCAATGATTTTAGAACTAACTGTAATAATATCAACTTCTAATCCATCATCAATACAGTCTTTTATCGCCCTGAATATTTTCCTATTGTCTTGAGATACAAAATCACTTTCATCTAAATTGACATCAATCGCAATCCTGTTATCAACTATCATCTGGCCTAATAGGGTTTGTTCATACTGCATTATTTCGCTCCCTTGCAAGTCTACCAGTAGGATCATAAGTATCGTCAACTTTCATTTCTTGTTCAATCGTCTTTGGCTGTAATTCCTTTACTTTCATCAATAGAGAAGGAAATTGCTTTCTTAATTTGGAAGCTGATAAAATATTGGTTTTCCAGAAAGGATCCTGTTGACACCACTCGATAACATTTTTAATAGTCAAAACCTCTCTCCCATCCTTTTCAACTAAAAGCCTTATACTATCATACCATAGATTTACAATCTTATGTTTATCTTTATTTACAAAATGCTTATCATCGTTATTTTCAATATGTTTAATTAAATACTTCGCAAGCCTGATGTAGTCAGGGTTATATTCTTTCTTTATCTTTATCTCTTTCTTTAACTCTATCTCTAACTCTGGTGTACATTTGTCGTACATTTGTACGCTTTCTTTTTCCTTATCAGATATCTTATTTCTATAGTTTCTTATTCTATCCGCTTCCGTGGAAGATAAACCTATAAAGTTTTGTATATCTGTCATCCATATTTCACCCGATTCTACTATAGTTATTAGATCTAATTCTTTTGCATAAGACAAAGCATCTTTTATATGTGCAACATCATGATTTAATACTTTTGCTAATATATCTAATTTCTCTGGATTATATGGAATTCTATCTGTCATCATTAAACAGCCATCATATTTACAACTTTTCAAATAGAGCTTTAATATTATTAAAGAGTAGACAAATCCATTTTCCTGGGCTTCTAATATCTTTACATTATCTCTTTCAAAATAGTTTTCTTTAAGTTTTATATAATAATATTTTTTATTGTCGCTCATCATCGCCCCATATAGAAAGTCTTCCTTCTTCTATTTCAATACTTATGGCATGAAAACATGCAATAAAATCTGCGTCATTAAAGATATCCATTTTATACCTTTTAATCATAACCTCATCTTCATCATTTGTAATAGATAAATACTTTTTCAAATCTTTTACTGTCATATAACCTCCTAAATAAAAAACCCCCACCGACTAATAGATGGTACAATATTTATTACACGTTCAACATAATAAATATTTCTATTAGCCTGTGGAGGCAATCTTACAAACAAGATTTGAACGTCTGTCTGATTGCCCGTACCACAAGGCTTGCTTAAATTATAAACCCTTTCTCAATTAATGTACAGATGGCAAGCCCGATTATTATGCAGAAATAGAAAAAGCCTACTATAAACCAAAATTCCTTTCTCATATTACCATCCCTCTTCTATTTTCTCATAAGATTTTCCGAACCAATCACCCTGCTCATATAGATCATATTTTCTTGATAATAACTTAGCTGCGTTCTCCTCTGCGAACTTCCTGGGGATATTTCCAGAAAATTCCATGATGCCTGCACGCTCGATTAATTCATCCTGATGCTCTGTGTTCAATATATCTGCAAATTTCAAGGCTTAACACTCCTTATATCCCCACGCTGTGATATGATATCCTCCCTTAAACTAACTATCAGGTCTCTAATGGATATTATCTTCACCTTTAATTCGTCGATCGTTTCTGGACACCCTATTGAGTGATTGACAAATCCAATTAAAGCCTGATCCATTGTGCTATAATACGTTTCATCTAACCCATCAACCATCTTTTTTGTCTTTGGATTCATATTTCTTACAGCCCTGAACAAGGTATATCCATATTTTGTTTTCTTTATTTCAAACTTATCATTTAATTTCATGTTGTCTCCTGTTTTTAGAATGGAATTTCTGAATCATCTTGAAAGCCATTATCAAAACTATTGCTTTTCGGCTGCTGTTCCTGGGTCGCTGATTTCTTTGCACCCACTAGGTCAATGTTGTTTACTTTGATAATTACCTTCGAACGTTTCTCACCTTCCTTTTCCCATCTATCTTGGTGCAGTTTCCCTTCAATCGCGACCTTTTGACCCTTGCCCATATACTGAGCCAGGGAGCTTGCCCGCTTGCCGAACATTACGCAATCAAAATAATTATTCCAATCTTCCTTTCCTGCTCCCATGTATTCCGATACTGCTATCGAAAAGTTTAAACATGATGTACCACTTGGGAGGGTTTTTAATTCTGCGTCCCTTACTAATCCACCAACTTCATTTACATTATTCATTTATTATTCCTTTTACCATACAAGTAATTTTTAATATATCCTGCTTTTATTGGATTAGTTTTCTTTAACCTTTCGTATGCCTTTTTTAATGTTGCTGTTCTTTTTCCTTTAATTTTCATTTACGACTCCTTTTTCTTACAATACCCATCGCTTTAAATTGGCTCATCCCTTTAGATAAATGAAAAAATATTTTCCTACAATAAAGAGGATTATAATATTTATTATTCTTTTTTGTTGGCTCTGTTTTATCCCTGGATGATCCTGATTTTATTGTATCTCCTATAAAATTCTCTGACCTCTCCTATAGATAATTGCTTATTGTAATTTATAAAAAAAATCTGCAATTTTCTATACCACGGTATATTTTGCAATCTTTCTAATGTACCTTGATCATTTGATTTAACATAATGATCTTTCCCTATAATAATTATTTCTCCAATCATCTGCGCCTTCCATCTGTCGCCTTTATTTCTTCTATATCTTTTTCAGTAAATAACAAATTATTAAATCTATCCTTCCAACCAATCCCATAATTGCGATAATATTTTGCAATAGACTGCTGTTGAATCCCAAGCATAATCCCAACTTCCATACTGCTATAAATTGCTTCTTCTTTCAATTTTCTGCTCCTTTCTTTTAATATTTTCCCTGACTATTTCCTCTATGATTGCCCGCTTTTCTTCTGCAGAAATATCCGATTTGATTATTGCCTTGACTTCTATTGCTCCGATCTGATTGTTACTCATATCAATTAGATCATTATGCCTATCACAAGCCGGCAACCAATTCAAAATATTGTCGATAACTTCATTGCCATAAATATGTCTTTTCGCTCTCCCTTGCCCTAAGATATGAGCCCGGTTTGTTGCAATGCCTCTGCAGACAAAGCAACGATAATTATAATATTGATACATCTCTTCAAGTTTCTGCATTTCCTTATCTGTCATTTATCTTCCTCCAACTTTATGAATTTAAACCGTTTAAATATTCCAGAGCCTTTCTTACTTATTTCCCATATTCCATATTCTAAGTTTTCCTTATATTCAAAGAATCCGTAATAATAAAAATCATCCCATACAATTCTATTATTAAAACCCTCTGCATAATATTCAATTTTTTCACTATCTTCTATTATGTTATTATTATTTATATCTTCTGCATAAATTATATAATTGGTATAATAATCCATAACTTCAATTTGCATTAAATTATCAAAATCTCTACACTCATAAACGCCTTCTAATGAATATAAATTACTACTTAAAAATATTAAAATTATTATTACTTTATTCATTCTTTTCTTCCTCCATTCCTTCAAGTATTTCCATAAACTTCTTACTGTTAATTCCGGCTTCGTGCATTTCTGCTATCAAATTATCAACGCAGCTCAATCTTTGTTTCTTTGTATAATCCGCCCATGACTTTAATTTTCCCCGGATAAGGTTTTTCATATCAGGATCTTTTCTAATTGCTTCCGGTATGTCTTGATATTTTTTTGCGTCCCTGATTTTTGGTTTTGTTAAACTATCCAATCCCATTACAGGCTCGATCATTTCAACGTATATAAAAGAGATAAATCCTTCACCAAGTGACCGTTTAATCTGGTTTCTAAAATCATCAAAATTATCCACATTATAACTATGCTGCCCGGTCTTCCAATATTCCTGGACAAGTGCATGAAATGCCTTGTTTTGAGATTGCGTTCCCGACTGTGCATCTTCCAGAAAGTAGGATCGCCCAACTATCGGGCAATCCTTTGACTCTATAAGATATTCGTCCTTGGGTAGTATCTGTATTTTCATTACATTTTACATGCAAAATTAATTACAAGATCCCGAGCCTGTTTGATTATATCTTCAGCTTCGACGGTAGATACAGTTTCAACCTGCTCCGCAAGATAATTTGCAATAGCCGTCAGCTTTACTTTATCAGGAGCATTGGTAAGCCTTCTCTTTTCATCGGCTTCAGCTTTTTCAAGTTTTTCTTCAGCTAATTTTAAATCATGTTTTTCATCTTCAAGTTTCTGCCTTGCATCCTCAACTTTCTGGTTTTCTTCCCTCTCCTTTTTCAATTTATTATCAGACCGTTTTTTATCGGCAATTCTTTTTGACTCGGCTTTCTCATTTTCTGCCCTGAGTTTTTCGTTATCCTGTTTTATTTTTTCCTGTTCAAGATCATAATTGCTTTTTTCTATTGATAAAAACCTACCAAGTTTTAGCCATGTTTTATTTTCCCAAGTTCCAAAATTAGAGTTCTTTTCTTCATCTGGCATAAACTGCCAAAGATTTATTATTGAATCCTTTCTATCCTGGTGTAATTCCCTGATTCTTTTTTCTTCAATTATCCTTTCCACTTCTTCTTTTTCAAGTTGCTGCTTTTCTTCATAACCTCTCTTGGCTCCAAGTAGAAAGTTCGCCCATATAGTAGATTCCATTTCACCCAGATTGAGAGATGTTCCATCCATTTCATATTTTTCAAGTTCAAGTTCTCGCTCCCGTTTGAGTTCTGCTTTTTCTGCAAGCTCAAAATTTATGTAAAATCTTTCTATACTGACAGCCTCATCGACTGTTCCAGAAGTTATATTTTTAATGTGATTAAATACTCCCTGGATTGCTCGGCCTTCCTGTAATGATTCATCTTTCAAATCCTTTCTTTTTACATCCGCTGTATTGATGGCTTTTTTCAAATCAATTCTAAATCTTTTCGCCTTATCGGATCGCTCTGGTGTCTGTTTCATTTCCTGTATTTCTGGATAACTTTCTCCAAGTTCGTTTAACTTTTGAACTATTGGAGCAAAAGCCGCAAGAACTAAATTCTTTTTTTCTGGTTTTAATACCTGTAATTGTTTATCAATATCAATCTTCATTTTTCCTCCTTACAAGGTGGTATGTCTGCTGATTCTAAACTGATAAAATCTCGCTTTTTAAACTTCTGCAATATAACATGTATAGAAGTACTTGCCATTATAAATACATAGATTCCATCTGGATGATAAAATGTTACCCTCTGATAATCTTGACCTTTTTCGAGTTGCCACCACTTAGTCATTATCTCCTCATGACTTGGCTGTTTGGGTTCGGGTCTACGATAGCGGTATATTCTTTCGATATGTACCCCATTCATAATATCAGCTAATAGATTATGTGCTTTATTATAATCAGACTTTATCCATTCACTATGACCTTCAAATTCAAACTCATAATTCCCTGTTAAAATATCAGGTGGTAAATTGTCTTTTTTTAATTCTTTCCATTCCATTATGCTACCGCCTTTAATGCTCTGATCGTTGCATCTAATTCCATTAAGAATAATTTCGTTTCCTCTTCTATCTCTTTGCATATTATCGGGTCTCTTTTTATCTCGATCATTTTATAAGCAAGGTTATCTGGCAACCTCGGGTCGTAACTTACGAAATGGCAAACTTCTGCACCTGTACACATCATTTGGCAATTCATCTGATAGATATATTCACGTTTAATTACCGGGTTTAAAACAAACTCAATATGGGTTGCAGTATTCGGGCATTTTATTTCAAGATTTTTATTCCCTAATTCTATGACTCCATCAGGAGAAGCTCCTAAGCGATCAATAGTAGGGTGGTTAATAAATCCCACCTCTTTTACTATATTGCCAGTTTCGGCTTCGTAGACTGCTCTTGCCATTGGCTCAGTATCTGTTCCCCACTGCATAGATGAAGAAGTAAATCCCTCCGGTCGACTCCCTGTTAAAATTTCTATTATCTTCTCAGCCATATAATTCTTACGGCTCGCAAGATATTTTCCTTTCACTCCTTTGCATATTCCTAAGATCGGGGAAGCTGTAACTTTTCCGTTTCTTGCTTCCCACCACGCATTGCTATACTGTTCCATTAAGCTCTCCCTTTCTCTTCTGGTATACATCAATTAAAACTTGCCTTCCGATGCTGTCATTATTGTTTTTTAGTTTTGTATAGATTTTTTTCCAGACACCTGCCAGGCTCTCAATATCTGTGCAACTTTTCATCCAGACTATATCTTCTGCATATTCAACAGCATCGTTGAAGGTTTTAAAATCTCCGTCTTTGTCTTCGCCCTTAATTATTATTCCGATACCTGATTGAAAAGTATACCGTTTTCCATAAGTTGATTTGATACCCTGGACTTGAATTGCATTATTTCTTTTCGTCCCCTGTATATCTGGCACGTCGAAATAATTTTTCCTGGAATATCCCTCTTTATGTTCAAGTACAAAAGTTACCCTCTTTGCATTTGTTGTCTCAATAAACTCTTCTTCCCAGTGATATGAAAAACCATACTTTGATAAAATCGGGTCGCAGGCTTCCTGTAAATCTTCCAGGGGGGCGAACATATACATTGTAGAACCATCATCATTCTTCGCCTCCGCACCTTTTGTTATTACTGGCAATTCCCCTTTCATTTCCGAAAAGGCAATGTTGAAAGCGTCTTTGCTCTGGTCGCTCTTTACTGCTCTATGCATTTCCATCAATCTCTCAAATTTGTCGATATCCAGGTTTTGATCTATTGCCATTTTTAATAGCATCCCTGTTTCTGATAGTGCAACCTCCGGGATTAATACTTCCTGAGGTTCTACTTTTGCAATCTCTTTCTCTTCCATTAACTTCTCCTTAATGTTCGCTGCCATAAATGAATCGCACAAGCCATTTCAGGCCGTGTGATATCCCCTAATCTATATTTGTGCATGTACTCAATCAACTCTGCATATTTCATTCTGTCATTCCCATTGATTTGAACATATCATCAAATAACGGCTCAATCCTATTATCTTTTCTTCTCTCCAAATCGTTATCTGCTTCCTCTTCTGCTCTTCCTAATTCCCAGTCTCTAAATAGCTGACATCCGTGGTACATACAACCGTACAGTGAATCATATTCGTCGCACCCTTTGCAATCTTCATCTATGTATTTCATTTGTTTTCTCCCCTGTTAATTATTATATATTATAAGTTACTTTATGTAAATAGGTTTACTCCTCCGATAATACCCATGATAATGTTATCCGTTCTTTGTTCATAAGCTCGATAATATCCATTGATGTATGCTGGTCTACCATGGCATCGATAAGGTGATCTATTTCCCCGATCCTGTCTAAAATTTCATTTTCTGTTTTTATTTCGCCCTCCTTAAATCTCTGATTTCTTCCGCACATTTCCAAAACATATCCGCACCATCATCTGTATGTCTAAAATTATATCCATACCCATTTACTATTTTTGCACATTTTTCTATCAACTCAATTTCTTTCTTTGTTAATTCCAATTTATTCTCCTTCATCGTGGCAATTAGCATTTTTTAGAATCCAATTAAAATTCTGAACACTTATTCCAAGGCACTTGTTTCTTAATTCTGATTTAGTTAATAAAACTGATTTTCTTGAAAGTTCTACCCATTTATCAGCATTTTCTTTTTTGTTAAATACATAAATTGCTCCAGCAATATTGTATCTTCCTGTAGTTTGATTGGGACTTCCTGATGTTGTACTTTTCCCTGACTCATAATGGAATCCGTAATATTTTTTATCTGTCATTTTATTCTCCTTCGCCTCTGAAAAGGGCTTATATTTTATTTTTTCTCTTCTCATCTTTAACAGTATATGTTGCAATACTCCTGATTAATATTCTTAATGAATTAACTGGCACTTCATAGAGCTCTTTTATAGTAAGATTTTTGATTAAATACTCCCTAACTTTTGTCATGATTTCCCCTGCGCCCCCGTAGGGGCTGTTTGATTATGCTGTTTTTCTAAGTCTTATTGTATAATAATGATTGGCTAACATTGTCCATTTAATAGATCCATCTTCATTCTTATATGCATATCCTGATTTATATTTAAAATCATGGTCGGTAAAATTCTTAATATCTGCTATGTTCCACTCTTTAGACTCATGGCAATTAGCACTGTTATCATAAGCGTAATCATCTGTTAAAATCATATCTGTTCTTATTTCAATATTGCCTTTAATTATCTGTCTTTTTATCCAATCTCTTCTTACTGTATTCGTCATTTTAAGCTCCTTATTATTCAACCTGAATCATCAGTGCCTGGTTGGTTAATCCCTGGCATATACTTAGCCTTTCACCTGACTAAGTATTTCATCTTTGTTAGTTTCCCTGGGCTTCTAACCCTGGAATCTTTTATAGCCTTCTATGAGCAGTTGGTATCAAAGGCAAATTATTTCAAAAAACTTGATTAGTTATTAAAATCTTATCTGATTACTTAATAACTATCTCTATACTATACCCATTGGATTACTATGGAAAGGGTTATTTAAATTATTTTAATGAATTAGGTACGATTTATACTAAAGTTATACTTTTGAGGGAAAATTCTTGATTTGACAACCGGATATGGCTGGTTTATACTGTAATTATGATTGAATCTGATTTAATAAGGGAAGTTTCCTCGTATATCAAAGTAAAAGGATATTTCATACATAGGACGAATACTGGTCGAAGAGGTGGCGTTTCGTATGGCACAAAGGGATCTGGTGATTTTACAGGGTTACTTCCGTCTGGTCGTTATATAGCTATTGAGTGCAAAGGTGATAATGGCAAGCAATCAGAGGATCAAATATTGTTTCAAACAGAAGTTGAAAAGAATAATGGATTGTATATATTGGCATATTCCCTGGCTGAGGTGAAAAAAGAGTTGTGAGAAACAGGAGAAGGATTCCTCACAACTCAAGGAGAAAATTATTTTAATCCTAAATAAATAGTCTCGGCAAGGATAACACCGCCTGATATATAAAGCCCTATTTTAAGCCAGTTATTCTTCTTTAGAAGACTTACTTGAGCGGCGTATGATTTCAGATACAGTTCTTCTTGTGTTTTTAATAGTGCTTTCATCTGAGACTGCTCTAAGTCTCTCTCTATTAATATTTTTTCGCTCTTTTTTAAGTCGCTCACTCTCAGCTCTAATTCTTTCTGTCTCTCGCTCAGCGAGGTTTCCAAGCTGAACAGACCCTGATCCATAACTAATATTATCTCTATCAAGTCCTGTTTTGGTAGCTGTGGGAGAGTGTCTTTTTCCTTTTGCGATAAGGAGAAGGACACTTGCAATACCAGAAAAGAAAATAACAATGTAGCCAATAATCTTTTTAAGCATCTCATTTTTTCCCCAGGGACAAACCAAAACACGTCAAAGCCATACCACCCAAGAGAGCCTTTACTTCGAACCCTATCTCAAGAGGTTTTGCGAATATAGACACTATCAACATGATAGCATAAAGAACCCCCATAACTGTATTTTCATTTATCTCATTGCTTGTACTAAAAAATGCTTTAAAAACCTTCTTCATGTTGCCTCCTTATAATACTTCTAAGTATAAAGTATCACCGTAAGCTAAAGTAGGTCTTATAATATTAGCTAGGTGTCTTATATCTTTAGCCGAGCCTATC
>JAQIBN010000305.1 GCA_027859095.1 Spirochaetia bacterium
GATACATACTGGTTTCTCACCGCCACTTACAGAAAAAAGATATTTCCCTCCACTCGCTATCCTCAGAATCTCTAATTCTTTCTGCAGTTCCGGGGGAATGGGTACCTGTCTGGAATCCCGTGTTTTTGTTGGCTGAAGGCCATGAACTCTATGATACTGATCTGCAACATTGAGATACCCATCAAACATAACCTCACCACGTACAGCAAGAATCTCACTTACCCTTAAGCCTGTACAGGCAGATAGAAGGTTGGCAAGATAATAAATTTTACCCTTCCAGACTGTCTCGATTGTGTCATAATCAAAAATCCTGCTAACCTCATCAGGAGATAGAATATCCCTTACCCGGGAATCTTTCTTCAAAGGAGCTACTTTATCTGCTGGATTGATCTCTAACAAACCACGTCTTACAGCATCAGTTAACATTATTCTTAAGAAAGCTAAATTTATATTTGCAGTTAAATTGGACAAGCCCTTTGCAGCAAAAGTTAAAAGCCATTTTTCAATATCATAGTTTGTAATTGTCCCAAGCCTCATCTTTGCAAAATAAGGTTCAATATGCAATTTCAAATTTGTATGCCCTGAATAAATATAATTTTTACTTAAGTTCCTTCGACTAACCCTATATTTTACATATTCACATTTGTCCCAGGTCCACCAACCTTCAGCATATTTCTCAAAAAAGAGATTAACACCACTACTGGGAATAAGGGCATCATCCTTGTAAAGCTTATTACAATAAGCCCTGGCAGCACCCTTTTTGGTCTGTCCTGTCGATCTTGCAGTAGTTCTCCGGTTTTTATTATCATAAGTTTGATAATACCAAACAACCAGACCAGATTTCATCTTTCTAGGAAAAATCGTAAACGGTTCCCTATATCTCATATACACCAACCTTCGGGGAAGTGTTAACGCAAATGCTCACACGCCCCATTTTGTAAGATATAGAGAAGGGAAATTATACTTTTAATTCTTTGCTACATAAAGAATAATACCACCAGTCCAGATAGTCAAGAATAATGCAAAAATGGTCTGGCATGATGACCCATTCATCCAATAATATATGGTTGTATCGTTCTGCAATCCATAACCATTGTTTTGATACAATTTCCCCATATTTGTTTAATTGTATTTCATCATTTTTGATAATTCCAAAAATATTATACCCTTTCAAACCAGGTTGAACACAGATTGTAACAAAATAATATCCTGGGGCAGAATAATCGAAATTTTTTAATCGGTTTCCTTTACGTTCTCTATTCATTTTACACCTGCCTATACTATCTAATACAGGCAATTTGGTGTTTTTACTTCAATCTCTCCTGATCCGGAAAAAAATAGATGGATTTTATAGTATTACAGAGGATTAATCCCTATTTCAACTCCACCCCACTCAAATCCAACTTCCCCTTAAAAGCCCTCTGACTCAAAGAACTATAGAGCCCTTCCAATTCTTCCAGGCTCACTTGATATTTGGTTTTCATAGCCTCTACCTTTTCTACAATAGAGGCAAATTGTTTTTGAAGATATAGAGGAGGATTTATCATTGGAATACTATTGCATACTGTTTTATTCATATAGGGTACAGTAGTTTTTGATGCTTTTCTAAGCATATAAGCTTTTTGATAAGATATTGCGTGCATAAAAAATACATTACTAAAGCCCTTATTGCATTGAAATGTATGTAATTGCTGATTTACAACCATATTCTGTGCTGCTCTAGAAATCACACCTAAATCACCAACACATGTTATTAATACGCTATCTTTAGGGATCACCCGAGCTCGTACTCCCTTTATTTCATCGTCTGTTAAACCAATATTCGATATTGATTTTTCTGTAAATCCTAAATGAACTAAATCATTTGTAGTTACCCATGGAGTTCTTCCGGAGAAACCTTTTGGTTTATCTCTACCAGGTACAATACAATCAGCGTAATCGATTGACGTTTTTTCCTCCCACCCTTTCTCATTCCTAACCGGATCCCCAAACATCTCCAGAAAAGTACTCTTCAAAAACTCATCCAGCAGCCGGATACTCTCTTTACGTTTTTCAATTAATCCTTCCGCCTGGGAAAGGATACCGGCAACCCTGACCTGGTCGTTGTAGTTTTTGGGAATAGGGATTCTTAAAATTGCAAGAGATTTTGAATTTAGTGTCTTCCCCATTGCTGCTTGGTTTGATCCAGTTAAAGGAATAAACCGTAGTGCATAATATAAATAATCTGAATAAAGATTTTCATTATCTTTTATTTGTAATGCTGCTATTGCCTCATTTGTATATAAATCTCTATCTGCAAAAGAAAGTTTTCCAATGCTTAATTTAAAACTGAGCAATAATGTTCCCATTTTAATTAGTCTACAATGGGCTTTTTCGATACCAAAATCAGTAATACCCTCTTTAGTTTCAGAAATATACTTGCTTCTCATATCTGAGATACTAACCCAAGGACTACTTCCACCCCAGTATTCTGGAACACTTCTTGAAGGAGTTCGTCCAATTGTGATGTCACACAGATCTGCAAGATGTTTAAATATCATCCAATCATCCCTTATCACTCCACAACCAAACAGATTCATGATTTTCAGGGAACCCCATGCCGGTTTTTACACAAATAGGTATAGATGAATAGCTGTTCAGCAAATCTGTTATAGTCTTCTTTACCGGCAGATCCAGATTAAATATATCTTTAACATCCTGAAATTGGATTGAATAGGCACTGAACCTGTAATAATTGATCTGTTTTAAAATTAGTTCAGCTTTTTCGAGATCATCTATTATTAGACCACAGGATTGCAGAATTTTAACCTGATCAGAATAGCCCTTGAAAGGTTTATTATACAACATAAAAAAAACCCCCCAATTTGAGCATTGTTAAGAGGCTTGAGAGGTATGTTACTTGGAATTTACATCTTTTAACCGCAATTGTCAATTCTTTCATCCAAGCATCCCTTCCAGTTCACTCAATTCAGCATCAATCTCACCCTCAATAGCCTTCAACTTCCCAAGAATAACGCCAGGCTTCTCATACACAATCTCTTCAAACACATCTTCCTTATACCTGCTTATAGAAAGATCATAATTCTCCTCCACAATCTCTTTCTTAGACACAAAGAAAAACTTCTCCTTCCGGTCACTAACCTTCCCCGGATCCCTAGTTTTATACTGGCTTACAATATCCTGCAGATCCCCATAGCCATCCAGCTTGGTTCGTTTGTCATCCAGAGAATATCCATCGCTCTGCATATCGTAAAACCAGACATTCTCTGTTTCGCCGCCTTTGGTAAAAATTAATATAGCAGTACTAACCCCTGCATAGGGTTTAAAAACACCGCTGGGCATTGTAATAATAGCCTTAAGCTCGCATGTATCTATAAGAATCTTTCTGGCAGCCACAAAGGCCTTCCCGCTGCCGAACAAAACACCCTGGGGCACAATAATCCCGGCAGTACCGCCCATTTTAAGGAGATTGTAAAACTGTTCCACAAAAAGAAGTTCTGTCTTGGTTGTTGACAGTTTAAGGGATTCGTTGATATCTCCCTTGTCAATACTGCCCGTAAAGGGAGGATTGGCCATAATAATGTTGTACTTGTTGCTTTCAGTAAAACTCTTACTTAAAGTATCCTTGTAATCAATATGGGGAGTATCCACACCGTGCATCATAAGGTTCATAAGCCCCAAACGAACCATGGTTACATCTATATCGTAGCCGTAGAGACTGTCATTTAAAATAGTACTGACCTTTTCCGTCAAAAGACCGCTTACGGAATTTCTAATAAAGCCGTCTTCATCGGGTTTAAGGTTCTTCCTGTTTTTATCAAGCTGAGTAACCATGTACTGATAAGCGCCAAGGAGAAAACCACCGGTCCCGGCAGCAGGGTCTCCGATAGTGTTCCCCAACTGGGGAGCAACCAGTTCTGCAATAAGCTTAATAATATGCCGTGGTGTTCTAAACTGCCCGTTTTTTCCTGCTGAGGCAATCTCCGAAAGGAGCATCTCGTAAACATCCCCCTGAATATCCTGAAAGGCCTGTCCTCCCTGGTTTGCATCTTTTTCTATCTCTTCAAAAATCTCTTCGATGGTAGACATGGCTTCCACAAGAAGGGAAGGCTTTGGGATAATAAACACAGCATTTCTCATATGCTCTGTAAAGGGAGATTCATTCCCGTTAAGCTGCTTTAGAAAGGGAAACACCTTCATCTGCACATGGGAAAGCATCTCTTCCGCGCTCATACGTTTAAAGTGGCTCCAGCGGAGAGTCTGTTTATCAACTTCCTGATCTGTTCCGGGGAGAGTAAAATTCCCTTCGAATTTTGAAATATATTTTTCACCTGTAAAGTCCGCATCCGAGATCCTCTTTAAATCCAGATCATCCAGGCGCTTCATAAAAAGAAGGTAGGTAATCTGCTCAATGGCAGTCAGGGGATTTGCAATACCCCCGCTCCAGAACTTGTTCCACAGCTGATCAATTTTAGATTTTAATGCTGAATTATTTTGTAACATTGTTATTCCTTTTCCTGTTCATTACTTTTCATTAACCCGCCAATCTGTCTGTCATATTAATAATCTCATTAATTTCCACAGGAGAAAAAACACCCCGTATCCCCTGGGGGTGAATAATTGTGAAGGGGGATTCTATTAGATCCCGTCTATTTACCCTCTCCTTTTCCAGGAGAAAGTCTTTAAGAAGATTCAAAAAGTCCAGCTGCCTGGAACCAAGATTCGTGTGATTATGGATAAAAGAATCAAAGGCTTTGGAAACTGTTTCCGGGAAACTTTCCAGAATTTCCAGCCCCATAATGTGCCTTATAAACTGAATAAACTTTGCTTTGGGGTTGTTGTATACATTTTTTAGCAGATCTTCTGTAATATGGGGGTGCTCATCGTGTAATAGAGCTGCCAGCTCTTCGGCCTCACTTTCTGTAACCTCTTTCCCCTCTTTTATCTTCTGAAGAACAGGATTACTCTCTGTAAGCTCTGTAATAAGGTTCTCCACCATTTCACGATATCGGGAGACACTTACAGCTGAATGCTCCGGTCCGAATTCGACCATCTCTTTTGTTTTTATCAAATCTTCAAGGTCCAGTTTTGACGGTCCGGTATTTTTTCCATCCGACTCCCGGTACTTCATAAGTGCTGACAACCTGCCCCCCAGATCATCAAAGCTTTCGTCTGTTGCTTGTGCCCAGTAGCTATTTGTCTGAGCAAGCCTGATAACAGCCTCTTCTCTGGCAACAACATTAACAGATAATGGCAGATCCCCAATAATCTCGGTAATATTATCCTTTAAAGTTTCGAACTTCTCTTTTTCATCCGCCAGCATTGCGAGAGATGTTTCCAGAAGATCTTTCCTAAAACGCATCTCCTTAAAATCAGTCTGAGAAACAGTTCGGAATAAAGGTTTTATGGTATTACGCAGAAATTCAATCTTTTCATGTGTCAATCTTGACCAGTAGTTGTCATCTTCAATTTTTGCAAGTACAGTTGCAGACTCCTGAATAACTACCGAATTCCTGGGAAGTTCTTCTATCTGTTTTCGAAGTTTATCAATTTCTTTCTCTGCAATTTCATCATTTTGACTATCCAGAGCCTTTTCGATTTTATCAAGGCGAATACCTATAAACCTTACAGGAAGGGGAATCTGTACAGCGGTCTCTTTCCCCCTGGGTTTGAGCTTAAAATATTCAAAGTTGTCCCAGCAATCCAATATTAGAAACATGTCTTTTTCTGTACACCAGGGTTTTATTTTATCCAGGTTCAGCAGCCGTGTGCCCCGGCCTATCATCTGCCAGAATTTGGTATAGGAATATACCGGTTTTGCAAATACCAGATTTACAATTTCCAGCACATCTATTCCGGTATCAAGCATATCGACGCTAAGAGCAATACGGGGCATATCGTTTTTCTTAAACTGGTCCAGCAGACCGCCCTTCCCATATACCCGGGAGTCGTCAGACACAAGAACTTTTGCCAATTCACCCTTGTATTCAGGGTAGAGGTCATCGAAAATCTGCTCAATTCTCCTGGCATGAGATATAGAGGAACAGAAAAAGATTGTTTTCCCAGGAAGAACCCCATTTGGATCTTTTATAGATTCTTCCATAAACTCTTTAACAATAAGAGCGTTTGTACCCTTATTTATGACTCTCTTTTCTATCTCCGTACCTTCAAAATTTATCTCTGCGACCTCTTTACCTTCAAGGATCAGTTTCTTCTGATCTTTCAGGGAAATTGTTCTCTTACTAATACCCTCATCCTGGAACTTAGTGTGGATCTTCATTACCTGAAAATTACAGAGATAGGGAGGGATGTTAGTTACAGCCTCCTCATAGGTGTAGGCAAAGGTTGGAAGACCATTATCACAGTTAAAAAGTTTGAAAGTGTTGTGATCTATAATATCTGTTGGAGTCGCGGTCAATCCAAGACTAATGGCCTTGAAATAATCAAGAACTTCCCCATAAGTGTTATAGATGGAGCGATGACTCTCATCGATTACAATTATATCGAAGAAGTGGGGGGAGATAGAGGGGGCCTCATTCCTTATAATATTCAGCATTGTGGGATAGGTGGAAACATAAATGCGCCGGTCTTTGGTTATTAGTTTCTCACCCTGTTTCGGCCACCGGGGTTCATTGGGTAAATGTTCCTTGAACGCATCCAGTCCTTGTTCCCTTAAAGGGATTCTATCCACCAGAAACAAAACTCTTTCTGCATGACCTGCACGCATTAAGGCATCAACCAGGGCAATACATGTTCTGGTCTTCCCGGTTCCCGTTGCCATTACCAGAAGAAAATTCCTCTGTTTTTTCTCAATTCCTTCCATTACAGCCCGAATAGCCCTAATCTGATAATCTCTGCCGGCAATTTCTGTATTTATAAGCTCATCTGCCAGGGATTTTCGATGTTCTCTGATATATAGAAAACGCTCCAGATCATCTCTGGTAGGATAACCGACAACTCTTCGGGGCGGGTAATTTTCAAGGTCCCAGAAGTAAATTTCGAGACCATTGGTATAAAAACAAAAAGGGAGCTTTCCTCCATGTTCTTTCTGAATGTTGTAACAGTATTGTTTTGCCTGTTCCCTGCCAACCGCAGCATCTTTTGAACTTTTTTTGGCCTCTACCACAGCAAAGGGTTTGCCGTCTCTTCCTAAAAGAACATAATCACTGTACTGACGTCCTTCATAAGGAGTTCGGGGTTCAGATACACCATCCGGAAGAGACACAGAAATATCAAATTCCTGTAATACATAGGAAAGATTATTTACATCCCAACCGGCTTCCAAGAGTCTTTTATCTATTATATCCTGTCTGGTCTGTGCTTCAGTTTTCATTAAACCTGTTTTATAATTCCCTTTTTACCAATACTAGCACAAATAAAAATATAGAACTATCATTTTTCTCACCCAATCTGCCCCCAAATTCTAAGCCCGGGAATATTAGAAAAAGTTTTATCAAATGTAACAAGAACAGCTCCAAGTTCTACACACTGAGCTGCAATCCATATGTCATTCAAAGGGATTGGTGTTCCCTGCTTTTTTAATGCTGACTTTATCTCTCCAAAAATTTCTGCAGTCTCTTCATTAACATCTGCAACAGAAACAATTGAATCAGACATAAATTCCTTTAAAGTTCTAACATTTTCACGAAAACGGGCCCCCTCTCTAAACCCTGCATACAGTTCTCCAATAACAACAACACTTAAGAACAATTTTTCCACACCATCTATGGCATCCAGCACAGATTCTCCCTGATTTCTTAAAATTGCAGAATAGGCATTTGTATCGAGTAGAATTGATTTCATTTCCAGTCCTCAGGATCTACTTTGTTAAAATCTTCAGTTGCCCCGCAAAATGCTTCATATTCCTCTTCACTCCAGATTCCGCAGAATTTTTCAAAACGCTCTCTGTTACTAATTTTGGAAACAGGTTCTCCAAACTTATCTTCCAGAATCTCTTTTACAGTTTTATTTATACTTTGGTGTTTCTTTTCTGCCAGCTTCTTAACTTTACGTTCAATGCTCAAATCCAGATTATGAATGCTTATAGAACTCATTGCCTGCACTCCTTTATGACACAGATTTTAATTTATTATACATCATGATATGTATCAAAACAATTGCAATCGTAAATAATCAGAAATACTTATATTGACAACTGACCAGTTAACCAGTATATTATATATATGAAAGCAATAGGCATTTTTGAAGTAAAAGCTAAAATCTCAGCGATATGTGAAACAGTCAGGGAAACCCATGAACCGGTACTTATTACGAAAAGGGGTATCCCTATGGTAAGAATTATCCCTTTAGAAAATACTCAAAAAAAATCAAATATCTGGAACCAACGCCAGGAGTTTATCGAAAACAATGGATTATTTACTGAAGAACTAACCCTTCCAGCGAGAAAAGAAGAAACAATATTTAATCTTTTTGATGATTGATATGGCATTAACCCACCTTCTTGATACATCAGTCTATTCCCAACCGATAAAAAAGAAGCCTTTAAAAACAGTGATAACCAACTGGGAGTCAATCGGGGATCAAAATCTCTGTATTTCAATTTTCTGTGAAACTGAAATTCTACAAGGTTTGGAAATGAAAAAATCTGATAAACTTTGGAATGCGTACAATTCAATATTAAAAGACTCTCTGCCAATAATCTATTTTACAATGGAAACAGCGAAAGTGTACGTAAAAATCCAGGCCAGTTGTGTTAGAACAGGAAGAACCCGACCGGTTTTTGATCTTCTAATAGCGTCAACAGCTATTGCAAATAATCTTATTCTGGCAACATGTAATTATAAGGATTTTAAAGATATTCCCGGTTTAAAGGTTGAGAATTGGTTGATATCTCTATAAAATATTCCTATGTTCAGCAAAAGATTTAAACAGTTAACACCATACACTCCAGGAGAACAACCTCAAAACCGTGATTACATAAAACTTAATACAAATGAGAACCCATATCCTCCGTCCCCAATGGTTGGTGAATACCTGAAATCAGTCGATCCGGATATATTAAAACTTTACCCTGACCCTGCTTCACAAGAGCTTAGAGAGACCATTGGTAAATTTTATAATCTTCCTTCATCCAAAATTTTTGTAGGTAATGGTTCTGATGAGGTTCTTTCATTTTGTTTTTATGCTTTTTTTGATAAAGAAAACGGCCCTTTACTTTTTCCGGAACACAGCTATAGCTTTTATCCTGTTTACTGCAGTTTTTATGATATTCCTTTTAAACGTGTTTCTCTTAAAACCAATTTTTCAATAAGTGTTGATTCGTACTATAAAGAAAAAAACTATAGCGGTATTATATTTCCTAATCCAAATGCTCCTACTGGAACTTATTTGGAACCAAAAGAGATAGAACAGTTGATGAACAACACAGATAAAAATAAAGTGGTTATCATCGATGAAGCCTACATTGATTTTGGAGGTAAGTCCGCTGTATCCCTAACCAATAAATTTGATAATCTTCTAATTGTCCAGACATTCTCCAAAGGAAGATCTCTGGCAGGTTTAAGAGTTGGATTTGCTCTAGGCAACGAAAAACTCATTTCAGCCCTGACCACCGTGAAGGATTCATTTAATTCATACCCTCTGGATGCCCTTGCACAAAAAGCAGCAAGGCTCTCAATTGAGGATATAGATCATTTTAAGGATAATACTTCCAAAATTATTAAAACAAGAGATTTTACTGTAAAAGCACTTAAGGAAAAAGGATGGGAGGTGCTCCCAAGCATGGCCAATTTTATCTTTATCAGAAATCAGGGTGTCAATGGGCTGGATCTCTATAAAAAACTAAAAGATGAAGGGGTTTTGGTTCGATACTTTGGTCACCCCGGAATTGAGGACTTTATAAGAGTAACCATTGGACAAAAGAAAGATATGGTAACTTTTCTTAAGAATCTTGATACAATCGGGAGCAGATAGATATGTCCCTTAACTGGAAAGAAATTGATTTAATTCTTAAAGAACTTAATCTTGAAAATTCTCTTATTCAAAAAATAAGACAACCTGACTTTAAAAGCCTGTTACTGGACTTATACAAACCGGGGAATGCATTTCCTCTTCTTATTAATCTTAACCAGGGGAATGTACGACTTCACAGACTAACAGGTAATAACCCCCGAAAAGTTATCCTTCAACGTTTTGCTCAGTTTCTAAGGTCCCGAATTAATGGAGGGAGAATAATTAGTGCTGTTCAATTAAATAATGACAGAATAATAAAAATAATTGTTCAAAATGCCGATGAAGAAACCTACATCTATATTCGTCTCTGGGGTGGAGCATCAAATATTATTGTTACTGATAATTCTCATGCAATTCTGGATGCATTTTACAGAAGGCCAAGGCAAAATGAAGTAACTGGAGGAATTTACTTTCCAGAAGAAATAATTCCTGAAATAAATAAACCAAAAGCCAATAAAGTATTTGAAATTAGAGAATATAACCAAAACTTTAGTTTTAATGAGTTTATAGAAAATAGCTATAGAGAAATTGAATCTAACAGGGAAATTATAACCCTAAGATCCAGGGTTGATAGTATTATAACTTCGAGAGAATACCAATTAGAATCAGCTTTATCAGGTTTAAACTCTAGAATTGATAATTATGAAAACTATGAGCAATACAGGGAACAGGCAGAAATTGTAAAAGCAAATATCTATAAGATTCAAAAAGGTGATACGTTTTTAGAAACAGAAAATTATTTTAATGATAATAATCTT
>JAQIBN010000312.1 GCA_027859095.1 Spirochaetia bacterium
ATAAACATATATTGCATTTTGTTAACCTGAAATATCTATATTTTTGCCAAGATTCGGATCTGTAAAAACACTCATTTTTTTCTTTTCATCATCTGATTTTTCTTTTTCAGTATCTGATGAAGATGCTCCTGAGCTGTCATTTTCATTTTCAGCCTGAATTTTTTGTTTATCTTCATCTGTTTTAGAACCCTTAGTTACGCTTTCATCCTTATGTTTCATCTCTTTAATTAGTTCATTTGCATGTGCTGCCTGCTGGGCAGTAAGACCTTCCTTAATAGCAGCCTGTTCCTTCCCAACCTGATTGATATGAGCAAATAATGTCTGAAGATCTATAGGTTGAATAGGCATTATTTCTTTTTGGAATAATCCTCCTCAAGTTCTTCATACTTTGTAATTTTCACAAGACCATTTTCATTGATGAAAGCAACTGCGTTAAAATCGTTTTTCACTTCTAAAAAGGCATCCTTAATGTGAATTTTAACACCTGGAAAAACCTTAAAAGATGATGAAATATGACCACTAACAGAAAGTGAAGCCAGATGTTCCTGAATCTCTTCAATTTCATCATTTATTTGAGTAATTTCTTTTTCTTTTTCTGATTTTTTTTCTATAAGCTGATTAAAATATTCCTTCTTCTCATCGGTCAGTTTTTTCTTAAGTTTATTTAGGTTTTTAATTGTACCCAGATCAAGATTTATACCTTCCAGCTCTTTATCAATAACTTCCTTCCCTTCATTCAGTTGAACTAATCGTTTTTTACTTTTTGGATCGAACCCAACTTCAAGAACAGTATCAGATCCAGCAACAGACCCTAAAGACTTTGCATGAATTTCTTCACCAGCTCTAAGAACACCTCCAACAATAGTTGCACGTTTACCCTGACAAATAATTTTTTTATTTGCCTCTACTTTACAGTTTATAATGCCATCACTGGCTACAACAATCTCTCCTGCTTCAATAATTGCATTTTCAAGGAACTTAGACCAAACTCCTTTACCAGCACGTACTAAGCCTCCATTTTTCCCGGAAATACCCTGATGAACAATAATATCACCTTCTGCATCCAGTTCAGCTCTTCCTACATTACCAAGGACTTCTATATTACCAGCTGCTTTAACCTTAAATCCATCCGCTACACTGCCTTTAACAAGTACAGTACCTAAAAATGTCACATTACCACCTGTCTTAAGATTAACATCTCCCGGAACCACAAATATGGGTTCTACATTCAGTTTTCCTAAAAGTGTAATTACCTGACCATTTATCGTTGCAATAGCAGTAATTCCATCATCAGAAAGTTTAACATTTTTCCCAACTTCAAAAACTATATCCTTACCATCTTTTGCTGGAAGCAGCCTGCCTGTTACAGTACGACCAGATTTTCCTTCTTCAAGGGGGATTTTCCTGGCCAAAGCCTGTCCTTCAACAACATTCTTTATTAGGTTTTGTTCCTTAAAATCTACTTTTCCATTTTTTTCTTTTAATTTTATAGTCGATCTTTCAACATCAAAATTATATATAATCTTTGCATCATTTCCATTAACAGCTTTTGTTCCTTCTGCCACAAATATTGATTTTTCATAGACAGGCAAGTTCTCTAATTCACGTATTTTATCTTCATCAATTCCATGAATAATATTATTATTTTTGAGTAAATTAATTATATTATCATATTCAATATCTACACCACCCCTACCTGGACTTCGAATAGTAATAAAAGCTTTCATCTCAAAATCAGTTATTTCTACTGATACCAGAGGGTCTGAGGCAGGGTTGTAAACAAAGTCTCCGACCTTGACAGAGACACCATCTGCACTCTTTACTAATTGGGATACAAGTGAATTATCAATATCAGTTACATAGCGGGCATTTAGCAGAGCCAGAGCCTTTTTAACTGTAACCATGGAACCTTTTCCAACAGAAGAAATAACAGTAAGAAGAGCTCCCTCTGATGTCAGTCTTACAACTGCTACACCATCTTTATCAACAGGTTTATTATCAAGTCTTGCAATCTCAAAGTCACCATCTTCCTGTTCTGATTTATCACTAACGGGTTGGACAATTGGATATGCAATTATTATACATTTACTTTTACCTAATCCAAATGTTCCTTTTTTCCCTGGGTCTCTTATTTCATATTCAAGTTTTTTTACAGTTGAACCTAATTCTATAGCGGCCTGACGTAGAGCATCATCAAGATCCTCACCCTCAACCTGGATCCATTTCCTCTTTCGATCTTCTTCTGCCTGAAGCCGCATATAATCCCGTATACTATCAATTTTTACCATGAGGCAACTCCACTTTAGAAAATACCCTTCTTTATATTTGTGAGCTTGGACCTCAAGCGCATTATGGCTTTAGTATGAAGCTGACTAATTCGGGATTCTGTCACTTCCAATATTTTCCCAATTTCCTTTAGTGTAAGATCCTCATAATAATAGAGTACTAGCACTTTTTTTTCTTTTTCGGGTAATTCTGTTATAGCTTGTATAATTACTCTTTTTATTTCATCTTTTTCTACTATAATATCAGGATTAAGGCTCGAAGGAGATTCAATACTGTCTACAATTGAAACTTTGTCGTTATCATCACCAGTATACCAGACATCATTCAAAGACAAGATTGATGTACCGCTTATTTTCATCATTGTTTTTTGAAATTCTTTAGTTGTCATTCTCATTTCATTAGCAAGTTCAAGATCACTCGCAGACCTTCCCAATGAGGATTCCAAACGATGAATAGTATCCTCTATCTCTCTGGTTTTCTGCCTTACTGACCTGGGAACCCAGTCTATAGATCGGAGTTCGTCAAAGATAGCCCCTCTAATTCTGGTTACTGCATATGTTTTAAACTTAACATGTTTATCCGGATCAAATTTCTTAATTGCATCAAATAAACCAAAAACGCCAAATCCCACAAGATCATCAAATTCGACATTATGAGGCATCCCCATTGCAACCTTTCCTGCAACATATTTTACTAGAGGTGCATACTGTTTTACAAATATATCACGTATTTTAGGATCTCTACTTTCCTTAAAGAGCGCCCAGAGTTCTTCTTCGGATTTATCCTGTAAAAGTTCATCTGCCATCATTATCCTTCCTGATCCTTTTTAACCATGGTTTGAACAGCCCTTGCAACCAGCTCAGGAGACTGTTCTTCACCCATTATATCTACAGAAACAGTACCAGTACCACCGGAACCATTATCACCTGCATCATCTGTATTTTCAAATGAATTAGAAAATACTCCCATATCTGGAAGTACATCTATATTTCCGGGAACTCCATTATTTAGATCTGATTCATCAGGTTTTCCCGTTTCAACTATTTCATCAATTAAATCATCACCTGTTTTTTTGCTTTCCTCATCTATCTGAGCACCTTTTTCTTCTGAATCAGAGTTTAATAAAGTGTTTTCAGTTTCATCATCTATGGATATATCAATAGTTGATTGTCCAATAGATGAATCATCTGATTCTAAAACAATTTCAGAATCATTTTCAAGCCGGGATGAACTAGATCTGAACTCAAACAATTCCGGTAGGTATCTCCTTAATAAAACTGAAAAACCAAAACCCATAAGACCAAATACAATGGCTCCCATAAAAGCACGGAATAACAAAACACCAGTACTAACACTTCCAATTAATCCGGGAATAAAAGAGAATAAAAATGCAAGAGTAGCACTTATTGCAATTATTTTCCAATCTTTCATGTTCTATAACTCCGTATACAGATTACGACAATAGCCAGAAGCCGTCAAGTTAAGTTTTTTCAGAAGCTATTTGCCTACAAGGCGATTAAGGAATCTTTTTATCCCTCCGCCTTCTTTATATTCTACTTTTTCAAGACGACTAACAATATGTTTAATGCATATGGAAGCTTTACTATCCGGGTCAACTATCAAAAAAGGTTTTTGCTTTAAGATAGCCTGAGAGACCTGCGGGTCATCATATACATAACCAAGATAATCCACCTTCAAATTTAGAAACTGACTTGCTATATTAATAACACGTTCAGAGACTCTTTTCCCTTCAGTTACACTTTTAACTCTATTTACAATCAATTTAATTCCAAGATTCATATTATCTATTTCTGTAGCAATTATCTTAATTATACCATATGCATCAGTAATTGCAGTAGGTTCCGGAGTCGTGACAATTATGGCATCATCCGCAGCTGCAATAAAATCAAGAACATTACTTGAAACTCCTGCACTCGTATCAATGACAATGATATCAACAGCATCCATCTGCCCAATTTCTTCAATAAAATGTTCCCTTTCATTATCTGATAAATTTGCGATTTTGGAAAACCCTGAAGCTCCGGCAACTATTTGAATACCAAAATCTGTATTGATAATAATATCTTTCATTTTTTTCTTTTGACGGATTAAATGATATAGGTTGTATTTGGGAATTATACCCATAGCGACATTAACATTTGCAAGTCCAAGATCTGCATCCATAACAAGGACTTTTTTACCTAGTTGTGCATATGCAATAGCAATGTTTATAGACATATTAGTTTTTCCGACTCCACCCTTTCCACTGGATACGGCAATTACTCTGGTTTTAGTATTTTCTGAACCATTTTCATTCCTGGATCTCATTATCTCCCGAAGCTGCTCAGCCTGATCAGTCATGATTCACTCCCCATTATTAAATATCCTGTATTTAACCCTTCAACAGTTCGCATTAGCCTCTTTGAGGTAACTTCTTCAATATCCTGAGGAACAATCTGTCCATCAGTAAGATATGTTAAAGATTTATTGTTTTCTGAAAGGACAGAAATTATATTCCCTATACGCATTGTTTCATCAAGTTTTGTTAAAATAATAGATTTATAATTGAAAGGTTCAAATTGACGTAAAATTTCTTTTACATCTGATATTTTTGTTGTTGCACTCATAGCCAGATATACTTCTGAATTTGTTCCACAGGCATCCAGCATTTCACGCATCTCTGCTAGTTTCATATAATCTTTTGGACTTTTCCCAATCGTATCCACCAAAATTAAATCTGCATTTTGGAAAAGATTTATTTTTTGTTCCAATTCTTTATAACTTTCAACACAGGCAACAGGTATACCCATTATTTCACCATATGTTTCAATCTGCTTTTTTGCACCAATCCTATAATTATCGATTGTAATCATTCGAACTGATTTTGCATATTTACTCTGGGAATTAAAGCCATGAGTTGCTGCAAGTTTTGCTATTGTAGTTGTTTTTCCTACTCCTGTAGGTCCGACTAAAATAACGACCTTAGCAGTGTTAAAACCATCAACATCATTTATATTAATACTTACACCTATCCATTCCGACACTTTATTTTTTACTAGAGTAAGATCTTCAAGTTCATCAATAGTTAAACTCCTTTTCAATCGATCAGAAATTGCCTGTATATACGAAAAGGAAAATTCATTTTCTGATAAAATATTTTCAATTATTTCTATAGAATTGTGTTTTTTTTCAACACCATTATTGCTGGAGTCAAAATAATCTTTTAAAGATTGTACTTCATTTAAAACATTTTGAATGGTTTTTTCATTTTTAGCACTATCTATTATCTTTGTTTTTTCAGTTTCCAGATTAATTTTTTTTCTTTTCTGTATGTCATCAGAAAGATAGCCGCTCATTTCTATCCCTTCTTTTGTTAACATTCCAAGAACGCCACCAATACGAACAGATCTACGAGTTAATATCTTTGCCCTTTCTCCATACTTTGCATTTATCTTATCCATGGCCTCACGATCAGTTGAGGCTGTTTCTGTAAAGTATTCCATATATTCTCCCTTATCCTGCAGTACTTTCTTTCACCGGATCCAAAGAGATCTCACCAACACCCTCTGTTATTATTTCAGAAGCTATTTCCGGTACTGACAATACAATCAATTCAGGAATATCTCTAACTGTACTTCGTTTGACCAGAGCTCTCCCAGCCTCCGAACATAAAATTATAGGTAAATACCCAACTGTCTGAGCATTATGCACCGCATTGGTCACTGCATTAATCCACTTCCTATGATCAAGAGGATCCAGGGCTGCTACAGGGCCACCTGCAGTATCAAGTCTTGATTCTATAATAATTTTCTCTAATTCAGGTACTATTGTAAGCACCCTAAGAATTTTACTCTCATCAGCGTACTGAAGACATATCTGCCTGCCAAGAGTTTGTCTTACTTTTTCTATAAGAAAACTTATTTCCTTCGAAATTACACCATAATCGGCCAAAGTTTCAAGAATAGGAATCATATTCCTTATAGAAACCTGCTCAATTAATAAACCCTGAAGAACTTTTTGAACTTCTCCAAGTGTAAGAGCCTTTGAAACTTCATCAACAACAGCAGAATAATCTGTTTTGAGAGTGTCCAGAATTTTTTTAACTTCCTGTCTTCCAAGCATCTCGAAAGAATGTTTTTTAATCACTTCAGTCAAATGTGTTGCTATAATAGAAGGCGCATCCACAACAGTATAACCGCGTCTTTCAGCAAGTTCCCTCTGATCCTCACCTATCCATAATGCAGGAAGACCAAATGCAGGGTCTATAGTTTTTTCACCCTTTATTTCCTCAGTTACACTACCTGGGTTAATTGCAAGGTAGTGGGCAATACGAATAACTCCCTTTCCAATAGAGACACCTGTAATTTTAATATTGTATTCACTGGGCTCAAGACGCATATTATCTATAATCCTAATACGTGGAACTACTAATCCCAGCTCCAGTGCAGACTCTCTCCTAATTCTTGTAATTCTATCAAGAAGCTCTGCACCCTGCTCTTTATCAACAAGGGGAATTAAACCATAACCAAGTTCCAAAGATAGTGGATCCAAAGGAACCACAGGAGAAACTTCGACTGGGGCATCCTGATCAGTCTCCTCATCAATAGCAGATGTCTCGCCAATTATTGTTTTTCTTTCATTTCCTGCCAGTCTAAATGCCAGATAGGCAGTTAGAAGGCTCATAGGAATAAGGAGATACCAGGGAAACCCAGGAAGGATGCCAAGTAAAAACAGAAAGACTGCTCCAACCCAATAAACTCTGGATTGCTGAGTAAACTGTTTGGAAATTTCAACACCAAAAGTTCCATCAGAAATGGCTCTTGTAACAATCAAACCAGTTGCAGAAGAAATTAACAATGCAGGAAACTGAGTAACCAATCCATCACCAACACTCAGCGAAACATAAGTGGCCAAAGCAACTCCTATAGGCTCACCATGAATAGTTGTTCCAACAATGATTCCACCAATAATATTAATTACAGTGATAAGAAGACCTACTTTAACATTTCCCGATATAAATTTGGAAGCACCATCCATAGCCCCATAAAAATCAACTTCATTCTGAAGCTCATTTTTACGGTTTGTAGCTTCCTCTTCTGTGAGAGAACCTGAATTGTAGGCATTATCAATAGTCATTTGCTTACCTGGCAATGCATCTAAAGTAAACCTGGCAGCAACCTCAGCAACCCTTGTAGCACCTTTTGTAATTACTATGAACTGTACAGCTATTAGAATTATAAAAATTATAAAACCTATAACTAAACCTTCTGTTCCTTCTGTACCAACTACAAAAGATGCAAAAGCTCTAACTATTTTCCCATCAAAATCTATACCCTTAGAAAGTATAAGTCTTGTGGAACTGACATTTAATGCCAGTCCAAAAACAGTGGTAATAAGTAACAATGTTGGAAATACCGAAAAATCAAGTGGTTTTGTGGTATAAAGAACTATCAGTATCATAATAAGGCTTACCATTAAATTGATTGACATAAATAAATCAAGCAGCACTGTAGGAAGAGGAATTATTAGCATTCCAATTATAACTACAACACCTATAGCAACAAGTATATCGCTTCTATTGCCATTTGATTTTTTTGCTGTTACACCTGCAGCATCAGACAAAATTACCCACCTTTATATAAATCATGATACCTCCTGCTCTTTCTCACCCATCTGATAAACTTCAGCAAATACAATAGCCATAACCTGGTAATACTTTTCAGGAATAATTTCACCTATTTCTACTTCAGCAAACAGACCTCTGGCAAGAGGTTTATTTTCAATTATTGGGACATTGTTTTCCCTGGCTATACTTTTTATACGTTTGGCCATATTATCCTGACCTTTAGCAATAACTACTGGAGCAGCCATAGATTCCCGGGACCATTCCATACCTACAGCAAAATGTGTCGGATTGGTAATAATCACATCAGCTTCCGGTACTTTCTGTAACATATTCTGAGTCATGATTTCTCTCATTCTTTCCCGAAGTCTGTTTCTAACTAAAGGGTCTCCTTCAGTAGTTTTTCTTTCTTCCTTAACTTCCTGCTTCGTCATCTTTATTGATTCAGTATGCTGTTTCCTTTGAAAAAAATAATCAGGTATTGCTAAAACAAGCATAGCAAGAGCTGCCTCTATAAGTATTTTAAATGATATAACAGCAGTGGCCTGAAATGAATAAGCAAAACTGGAAGATAAAAAACCTATTATGTTCTCAAGTTCTTTGTTTATATTGATATACGCTATAACTCCTATGATTGCAACCTTAAACAATGATTTGCTAAGATTAAACAATGCTTCAGAAGAAAGAAACGATTTTTTTGCAAACTTTATAAAATCCGGTTTTATCTTATTTAAATCAGGTGTAATAGGTTTTAAAGAAAATAAAAAACCAACTTGTAAAATATTTGACAACAAGGCAGCTGAGAAAGCAACAATCATAACAGGCCCAACCAATTTTATTAAATAAGTAACAAATGCTTTTACAATCCTACCTTCTCCCAGAATATTTGATTCTACAGATATAGAAAGGAAAAAATGTACCATTTCACTCATTTGCCTGAGCATATAGGGTCCCAAAATACCAATTACAATAATAGGAAACAATAGAACTATTGCAGAAGAAAACTCGGAACTTTTAGCAACCTTACCTTCTTCTCTGGATTTTCGTATTTTTTGTTCTGTAGGATCTTCAGTTCTACCTTCATCCTCTGCAGCAAACCATTGTATATCCATAGAAAATGAAGACTCGGATAAAGGAATATACTCTTCAAGCCACCAGGGCCTTAGTCTTTCACTCATACCCTGTCTCCAGCTATATTATTAAGAAAATTCATAAGTTCAAAAAAACTAGAATCAATAACCCTGTTAAAAGCTTCAATAATAAAGGGTAATGCAAGAAAGAGCATTACAAAAGCCATAGATATTTTTATAGGAAATCCAAGCATTAGCAAATTCATCTGGGGAGCTGCTTTAGCAAGAAGCCCCATGGAAACAGAAATGAGAATCAGTACTCCAAGAATGGGAAAAGCTATAATTAGAGCCTGTTCAAAGAGAATAGTCATACTTCTTAAAATTAGTGTCAAAAGAGGTTCTCTAATAACAAGAAGATCTACTGCTTTTATAGTTTCAAAAGATCTCAACACACCAATTAGAAATATTTTCTGGAACCCACTCACAATCACAAAAATTAACATAGCCATTAAATTTATAAATTGCCCCATAAGCGGAATTTGTATTTGAGCCATAGGATCATAAACCATGGATGCACCAAACCCCATCTGCATAGAATAGAGCTGCCCGGACAACAAAAATGCTGAATAAATAACCGTTAGCATAAAACCAAGAATAAGACCTATTATTATTTCTCCGACCATTAACATAGCATAGGAAAATCCTGACTGAGGTATGAAATACCCCTGCTCAGCAACCCATGGAAAAACAACAAACCCTGTAAACAGTGCTAAACCTACTTTTGCAATACCAGGAACGCCGGCTGATGACAAAAGAGGAGCAATAGAAATAAGCGCAAATATTCTTACAAATATTAGAATAAAAAGCTCTAAGTTTTGTAATAACACATCAGTTTCCATTTAAACCTATCCAATCATTTCAGGAATTAATTTAAATAGATTTAACGTAAACTCCCTCATGGATGAAAACATCCAGGGACTAAAAAATGCCAGTGTAAGAAAAATAGCAACAATCTTTGGAACAAAGGTTAATGTTTGCTCCTGAATAGAGGTTGTAGCCTGAAAAATTGAAACAATAAGTCCTATAGACATTCCAATTACCAGAACAGGTGCAGCGATAATTAAAACCTGAAAAATTCCGTCTCTCATAATCATTGATGCAAAACCAATACTCATATCCTACCTCTCATAAATGTTTCTATTTATCATTTTCTTACCCGAAACTTGCAATTAATTGCTGGGTTATTAAGCCCCAGCCGTCTACAAGAACAAAAAGAATAATCTTAAATGGCATCGAAATCATAACAGGAGGGAGCATTATCATACCCATGGACATCAATATTGAAGCAACAACCATATCTATAACAATAAAAGGTATAAAAAGGAGTATACCTATTTTAAATGCAACAGTAAGCTCACTAAGTACATATGCAGGGACAAGGACATATGTTGGTACTTCTGAAAAATTAGCTGGCTTGGGAAGACCTCTAAGCCTCATAAATAGTTGAATATTATCATGATTGCCCTGCATCTGTCTGTACATAAATAGCCTCATTGGGCCTGAAGCGTTATTATACAGCTCTTCCAGTCCTATTTCACCATTTGAAAAAGGTTGAAAAGCAGTATCATTAACCTCCTGAATTGTAGGCCACATAATAAAAAAAGTAAGAAAAAGTGCAATACCCATTAAAACCTGAGTAGGTGGTACCTGTTGCAAAGATAGTGCCCGTTTTACAAAATCAAAAACAATAGCTATTCTTAAAAATGGAGTTGTAAGAATAAGAATCGAGGGAGAAAGTGTCAAAATCGCCAGGAAAATTAAAATTTGTATACTTAATGTAACTTCCTGGTTATCATTGGCCTGACGAACTGCAAGATCAATAAAAGGTATATTAATTCCATTATCAATTCCAGTATTTACTGCCTCTATGGTCCTTTCTTCAAGGTTAGTGGTATCCTGACTATATACAGATATAGCCTGTCCTGTCAGCAGTACTAAAAGAATACCCCAAAATACAATAGTCCTTTTCATCTCCCCTCCCAAGGATGTGTTACATGTTCCTCAATCTTTCCTGTTGTTTCTTCATAAAGCTTGTTTTTACAGTTGTCAGACTACTCTTGTCTTTTTTAAAAAGACCTTTAAAAATATCAGTAAAAGTATTGTTACTATCATTCCTGCCAGAATTATCAAGCTTTATAGTATCCAGAGTTTCTTTATTTGTAATCTCTGAAATCAACTGAACAGAGCTCTCTCCTGAACCTATTAAAAACACCTGAGGCCCTATTTCTATAAGATGAAGAGATCTTCCGGATTCTAAATTTTGAGTTGAAATAATATTTATAGTACTGTCAGTAATTATCTTTGGCTTTCCTGCTTTTTTTAATAGGTAAAAGAAAAAATAGACAAATCCAAGGACAGCTCCTAAAACGAGAAGCATTCTTAAAAAATCAAAAACAGAAAATGTATTTAAAGCAGTTGTATTTTCTAAATTCTCCTGATCCTCTGCATCCAAAATAACAAGAGTTTCTTCAGAAATAGAAACATTTTCCTGATTAGCTTCAGGAACCTCAGCTTCTACTCCAGAACTCTCCTGTGCAACGACCACTACAGTAATAATATAAAAGAGAATAATTATTAATCCTAAAAGTTTCTTTGTAATCACATCCCCCCCCGATTTTGTGATCCCAACAGGTTTAAGTTATTTCACTAACCCTATCCATAGGTGATATAATTTCTGTAACACGTACACCAAAGTTTTCATCGATAACAACAACTTCCCCTTTGGCAATAAGTTTATGATTTACCAGGATATCAACAGGTTCTCCAGCCAATTTATCTAATTCGATAATAGTTCCCTCTCCCATTCCAAGGATATCCTTAATGACCCTCTTGGTTCGACCTAACTCAACAGTCATTTCCATATAGACATCCATGAGTAAACCGATGTTCCCCTGTTCACCTGCTGAAAGTTGAGGTGTTAAATTAGGAAACTGCACAGAGGAAACATTTGCCTGATTAAACCCCTGGCCACCCATCTGTCCCGTGCCCATTTGTCCCATATCCATCTGACCCCCACCTTGTGATGGCATACCCATCGTATCAGAACCACCTGGCATACCAAGTGAAGCCAGTGGATCAGGTTCAGAAGAACCAATGTGAGAAGCTATTTCCCGAACAACACTAATATCAAATAGTTCAACCAAATTTGAAGGTTCACTACCCTCAATTTCAACTGGAAAAGTAGCTTTTAAAATAAAATCAGAAGCAAAGGTAAGTTCACTACCAGACATTACTGCTGTTTGACCAGGCGAGTTCATAACAGTTACACCAAGAAGCTCTCCTATTGAAGTTGAAGAAGATCCAGCAATTGTATTAGCTGCTTCCTCTAAAGCAGATAAAGCTGCTTCATTCAATTCAACCTCACTCTGCCCCATCATTTTTCCAGCCATAACACTTGCAAAGGATTCATTGAAGATATAGGAGTGAGAACCTTTAAGACCCTCAGAGTAGTCCATTTTTATCTCAACAAGACTACCTTCAAATCCAACAGCAAGTTCAGAACTTTTAATAACCTCTATACTTGGAGCTTTTAAACTTAGAGATTCACCTACCATACCTCCAAGATTTGCTTCCTTGGAAGATACTGTATTATTAAGAAAGCTGGTAAAATCCATCTTTGCTTTAGCAGACAACCCAGATTCATCAACAGCAGGAGCTTCATCAAAGTCCATACTACTACCCTGCAATAAAGCATCAATCTCATCCTGAGACAGGGATCCATCACTCATTTCTATTCTCCTTCAGCCGTAAGTTCTTCAAATTCACTCTTAGTAACTTCTTCAAGTTTATCAGTTATCTGCACTGCCAGCTTGTTTCCAACCACACCAGGTCGGCACATAAATTTTTCTCTATTACCTATTTTTAAGACCATAGGATCACCAGTTCTTACATCAGCTAGTCTTATGACATCTCCACGCTGTAAAGATAGTAAATCTCTAACTGTAAGATTCATATTCCCAATTTCTGCACTAACAGTAATTTCTACCATTGATAAACGTTCTTTTAAAATATTCAAATTTTCAGTTGTACCGCCACTCCGTACAGAAGAATACATATACTGGGCAGACAACTTTGAAATAATTGGCTCAATTGTAAGATAAGGAATACAAAAATTCATCATGCCTTCAACTTCACCAACTTTAGTCTCCAGTGTCACAAGAACAACCATCTCTGTAGGTGGAACTATCTGTGCAAACTGAGGATTAGTTTCAATTTGTCCCAGACGTGGTCTAAGATCTATAACCTGACTCCAGGCTTCTCTCAGATTACCTAAAATTCTAACAATTATATTTTCCATTACAGATTGTTCAATATCAGAAAGATCTCTGTTTACTTTGGTTCCTTCCCCTTTACCACCGAAAAGACGATCAATTATTGAAAATGTAATTGCAGGATCAATTTCGAGAACAGCGGATCCTTTCAGAGGATCCATATTAATTATACCAAGAGTTGTAGGATTAGGAATAGAGCGTATAAATTCCTCATATGTAAGCTGATCTACAGAAGCTACGTGAACATTTACAAGACTCCGGAGTTGTGCAGACATAGCTGTAGTTGTAAGTCGTGCAAATGTTTCATGCATAATTGAAACAGTTCTTATTTGTTCTTTTGAAAATTTATCAGGCCGCTTAAAATCATATATTTTGATTTTGCGTTGTTCCTGAGTCTGACTGACCGAGTCTGTTTCGATCTCTCCTGTTGAAATTGCCGTTAATAACTGGTCAATTTCATCCTGGGAAAGTACTTCATTCATCTACGCTTCCTCTAAAACTCTATTACATTATAATCCAAAAATACAATTTCTTTAACAGATTGTTTTAAAACAAGTTTATTAATTGCCTGCTTTAACTCATTTTTTATCTGTTTTTCTTTATCTGCTGATAATTCTGAACTTAATTTTCCAGCAAAAAAACTGCGTATTCTATCTACAATAATTTCATTCCTGGCAATGAGATCAGTCTGAACTGCTGTATTCTCCATTTCATAGCCAAGCTTTGGATGAAGAACCACAGTAATAGGCTGTTCATCGGCAGTTCGAACCCGTATCTCTTTTAAATCATACCACTGCAGAATATCAGGAACTTCATTATATTCCACAGAATCTGATGGATAAACAACATTCTGTGGTCCTTTATTTAACAAATTTACAGTAACAACTACTATGGTTACAATAAATATAACTGCTCCCAAACCAAGTGCTACCCATTTAAGAAGCCTAAGAACTACAGCAGGTATAAAACCTGTCTTCCCTCCCAGCTCCTGGCCATCTCCACCAGCTATTTCTTCTTCAGCAAAAACTTCTTCATCGCTCATGAACAACTCCTGAATTCCCAACAATGAATTTTATCAAAATTGAGAGAATTATGCAAACACTATCTAACTACAAGTGACCCTCAGTTAGAATAATTATATCGACTCTTCGATTATAAGCCCTTCCCTCTTCAGTTTCTTCTGATGCCAGAGGCATAGTATCTGCAAATCCAGCAACTTGAAACTGATTTTCATTAACACCAAAGTCAACAAGATAGTGTAATACGTTTGTAGCTCTGGCAGTAGAAAGTTCCCAATTGCTCTCCCAGGGGCTGTCAGGTCCTGTAGCCGTAGAGTCAGTATGGCCTTCCACTCTAAATATTTTATCAGACAGTCCCTCAGAATTCAGCAGCAAGGATGCTTTCTGCAATGTTGAACGAGCCTGTTCAATATCTATATCCGCAGTACCTGGTTTAAAAAAAGAATCTGCAGCCAAACTTATAACAAGACCTCTTTCATCTTCTTTAATTCTCATTTTTTTTGTTTTTATTTCAGGTTGAAAAGCACTTATAGCTCTTTTCCGGGCGGTACTCATAGCCCGGCCGTTATCCATTGAAGGAAGTGCCATAATATTATTTCCAAGTTCAGCTAACTTACCCGCCTGAAGTGTATTTCCACCAGTCTGAATTCCCAAACCACTGAATGCTGCAAGAATCAACTTAATCCTTGACCCCTCCTCAATGGGAGGAGAATAGAGAAGAACAAAGAAACACAATAACAAAGTTACCATGTCTCCGTAGGTGAGCATATATTCCGGGATGCCTCCTCTACATTTAGGACATTTCTTAGCTTTGCCACCCATATTACCTAATCTCCTGCCAATTCTTCCATCATAGATTTTCGTTTTACAGGATCAAGGAAAGAAACAAGTTTAGATTTCAGAATATTAGGGTTATCCCCTGCCTGTATGGAGAGAATACCTTCTATCATTATTTCTCTTGTCAGTCTTTCTTCCTGATCCCTGTCCTCCAGCTTATTCTTAAATGGAATAAGCACCATATTTGCAAATATTGAACCATACATTGTTGTTATCAATGCAAGAGCCATACCGGAACCAATGGCATCCGGGTCATCGAGATTTGCAAGCATTGCAATAAGCCCTGCAAGAGTACCTATCATTCCAAATGCAGGAGCAAGGGAACCCCAGTCTGCAAAAAACTTAATCCCTATTCCATGTCTAACCTCAAGCTGTTCCAAATCACTAAAGAGTATTGCCTTAATAATTTCAGGATCAGTACCATCTACAACCATCTGGATTCCATCTTTCAGGAATTCATCTCCAACATCTTCGATATCATCCTCAAGCGCAAGCAGTCCCTCTCTTCTTGCCCGTTCTGAAAAATTCACGAGAGTGGAGATTGTCTTTTCCAGTTCATAATTGGGTATTTTAAAAACATGTTTCATTATTTTAGACAGACCAAGAACTCTGGACAAAGGACTTGAAATCATCATCGCGGCGAAGGACCCGACGATAACCATTAAAAAGGAGGGCAAATTTACATAGATTGCAAGCCCGCTTCCTCCAAGTGCCATGGATCCAATGATCAGCACAAAACCAAGGCCTAATCCAATAATCGTTGATATATCCATCTAAAGTCTACTCCTCGTTCTTAAATGCGCCAATTAACCTTCTGTATTCAACTATACGCTGAAAGACAGACTGATAATCTTCTTTGATTATCAGCCGTTTACCGGAAAGCATGATAAGTGTTGTATCAGGATTGCTTTCTATATATTCAATCTGATGCGGATTTAAATAATATCCCTCTCCATTCAACCTTGTAACCTCTATCATACCATACTTTCCTCATCTACCATCCTTTATCGTTTAAGTGTCAACAATTCCTGAAGCATCTGATCTGATGTAGTAATTGTTTTTGAATTTGCCTGAAAACCACGCTGAGTAATAATCATATCAGTAAACTGTTCAGCAAGGTCTACATTACTCATTTCAAGAGCTCCGGCAATCATCTTACCCTTTCCCGCTACACCGGATTGACTTATATTGGGATCTCCGGAATTATTTGAAATAACATAAGTACTTTCACCGGCTTTCTCCAATCCCCCGGGATTAGTAAAACTGGCCATAGCAACCTGACCCAAAAGACGGTTAGTTCCATTGGAATAAACACCTGTTATCTGTCCGGACTGATCAATTTTAAAGTTTTCAAGATACCCCATAGGATAACCATTCTGCCTGAATGCCTTAGTTGAACTTTTTTCTGCAAATTGTGTCACTGAGTTCACAACACTACCAACATCTCCAAGATTCAAAAGAAGATTCTGTCTTACCTGGCCTTCTCCTTCATCTGCTGCAGCCAGAACATCAAAACCAATATTTACCTGGAGAGCTCCAGTCTCAACACGTTCTCCTAAAGTATCAACAGCTCCTGTCAGTACACCTAAATTACTAAATTCAACTATAAAAGTATTTGCAGTACTGTTAACATCGCCTACATCTGCAAGGGTGTTTGTATTTATTTCTGCATCAGGATCTACTACAACCTGACCCTGCCATTGATTTTCAACACCTGGAATCTTCGTAAAATTAACTCTTAAAGTATGGGTATTACCAAAAGAATCATACACTGATTTATCAATACTCCATGTACCTTCTCTTGATTCAATTGCTCCAGCACCTTCATTTAGATCCTGTGTTCTTTTGTCAAGATTACAAGCCAGTTCAACTTCAGAAGTAGCAGCTGCAGGATCTTTACTTCCTACAGGAATAACAAGATTATTAACATCAGCAGCGGCATTAATAAAGTTCTGACCATCTATAGTCTCTGCCTGCCAGCCCTGGACTCTCATTCCATTAGCAGGATTAATAAGTGTTCCATTTTCATCAAGGCCAAAAGCACCAGCTCTGGTATAGAACTCTTTGGCTCCGGAATTCATTACAAAGAAACCATTTCCCTGAATAGCTAAATCTGTCATAACACCAGTTGTCTGCATTGACCCCTGGGTGTGAATAGTATCAATTGACGCCACTGTCATACCAAGTCCAACCTGCTTTGGGTTTACACCACCAAGATCATCTGTAGGTCTTGCAGCTCCGGACATTGTCTGGGAAAGCATATCCTGAAAATTCACTCTTCCTTTCTTAAACCCATTTGTATTAATATTTGCTATATTATTACCAATTACGTCCATTCGGATCTGATGATTCTGAAGTCCTGAAACTCCGGAATATAGTGATCGCATCATAAAGCAGCCTCCTGTTCGCTTACCTTTTCTACATTATTATAGTCATAATATTTTCCATCAATCAGTATCTGCGGAAAATCTTTCCCTGATACTTCTTCTACTTTTCCACTGACCATCTTATCTCCATCGAGAACTTCTACCCATTTCCCAAGAAGATTCAAGGCATTACTTTGTCCCAGCATTCCGGAAAGATCATTAAATCCATTGCTCATATTTGTCATTTGTTCCAGGGATGAAAATTGAGCCATCTGGGATATAAATTCTTTATCTTCCATAGGAGCTGTTGGATCCTGATAGCTAAGCTGGGTTATCAGAATTTTCAAAAAATCATCTTTATCAAGGGTATTATCATTTTGTGATCCACCAGTTAAAGCTTTATTAAAAGTATCATTCTGCACATTTACCCTTGCCTGTTCAGAATTTGAAAGTACACTTGTAAAATCCATATAGCCTCCGTTACACTACAAGATCGATAAGATTTTCTGATTCACTTATCATTGTAGGAATTATTTCATCAATCATTTCTATCTGTTTAGAAATACCACGACCATTCTCTCTCTCTCTGTCACCTGAATGATCACCACCTACAGAAACATTAAGGGCAGCTGTATCAAAACCATTTTCTTTAAAGGCTCTTTCGAGATTCTGTAGATTCTGTTCAAAAACATCTTTCACAGCTGAACTATCAACAATAATATGTCCCACTATTCTATTGTCGGTAAGACTTAGTTTTATTCTTACCTTTCCAAGTTGTTCAGGCTTGAGAATTAGCTTTATCTCACCAGAACCACCGTCTTTTAGTATCACACTGGATTGTTTTACTATTTTACTATTAACGTTTTCTTCCAGTTGCTTCATTAATGCTGAACTGCTTGAAGTTGTAAGAGTTTTCGACTCGCTAGAAAAATTATCCTTTACATGAGTCAACTCAATTACAATAGGTTTAGACTCTTCATTATTATCTGAAGTTATCTGTTCAGTAGACCCTGATAAATAATTTTTATTTTCAATTTCTATACTTAGTTCAGCCTGTTTAACTTTAGCATTCTTTGATTGTGCATGTCTGAGATCAAGAACTGATATTTTACCCTTGCTCTTTTTTGAATCTTTTTTTATAAGATTATTCTTCTCAAATGAACTCTTTTTTTCATCAGAAACTGATTTAAGTAACACAGAACTTTTTAACTGCTGCCCTGTTCCTGCTTCAGAACCCTCTAAAGAAGTATTAATAGAACCAGGAATATGCAAGGATTCATGCAATCTTTCCGGAGTTTCAGTATTTATTACTACAGAACCACCTAAAGAGATCTCTTCAAATACATTTTTTCCCAGTTCCTCAGTTTTAACTTTATTTGAAAGTTCTAATACATTCCTTTTAGAATGTTCACTATTTTCTATCTTTTTCACTCTATTTTTTGAAAAGTCTGATCCAATTTTTTTAAGACCAATAAGTTTCTCGTTCTTTAATTTAAAAGGACTTGGAGATTCTTCAGAAATTTTACTCCCAAGATGGTTACCTTCTGTTTTGACCATAGCTGGTTTTATTTTTTGGTTCACATCATTTTTTTGTTTTTTTTCAAGTTTAGATGATGCAGATTCAAAAACTTCAGAAAACTTTCCTTTCCCCTGCAAATCTTCAGATGCTACAGAATTTTCCAGTTTTGAATCATTTGAGTCAAAACTGTTATTTACCCTTTGCAAAGGCATCTGGACTGGAAGCAAATATCCCCCCGTTAAATCTATGGTTTTTTAAGCATCTTACGATTAAGATCTGCAGCTCTATCAGCCGGCATCAATGAAAACCAGTACGATACAATTGAATCGGTATCGGCTTCCTGGGCAATAAGTTCAGTAATACGAAAAATATCGATAATATCCTGATCAATCATACCAAGAAGCCTGTCAACTGCATCCTGCGGTGGCATACCAGTAAAATAAGCAGATGCTTGTCGTAAGTTCCTATCTCTATCTTCGTACTCTTTTAAACGATCATTAAACGATTTTTCTCTATCTGCTAACGATTTTTCCTGTTCTGCAAGAGTTTCCAGTTTCTGTTTAACTTCTGCTTCTCTTAAAACAATCTCATTCCCCCGATTTACAAGCTCTTCTTCCCTTATATCCAGTGCCTGAATTTGTTTATCCATCCGCTCCTTATCAAGAAGTAAAAGATCATCAGGATTCTCCAGTTTTACTGGTGATTCCAGGCCTACAAGCTTTAAAACAGGAGCAAACCTGTACCTTACATCTACTATTCCCAGAAAATCAAACCACAGTAATCCTCCAAGGAATAAAGCTGAAACTAGTAAAATAAGTAAAATTATCCGTAAGCCCGAACGTGTCGATCCTGCCAAAACTTCCCCCTTACCAGCTCAATAGCCGCCTTAAGCAGACTGAGCTTTATTAATACGCTTTCTTAATGCTATACCAATACTAATATCATCAATCTCTTTTATTTCTTCTAAAGCCTGGCCCTTATAATAGGCAAGCTCTTCCTTACTTTTTAGTTTTTCAAGTATTTTTCTCTTATTTGAAGCTTCAATATATTTGGTTTGTATTTTTTGTTTTTCTGATTTATAAGAATCAAGCTTGAGATTTGACTGTGAAATTTCATAATTAAGCTTTTGCAGATAGCTTTCAGAAATCTGCAGCATTTCAATTCCTGAACTTTTTAGATTGAATTTAAAAAAAGTTTTTATTTTATCAGATTCATAATCCTTAATTCTACGTTCCACTATATTACACCTGCTTACTATCTGACCTAATTTTATTTCCCAATTTCTTTCATCATACTCTCTAAGTTCAAGTAATTTTTCCAAATTAAATCGAAACCGCTTCATTCTAAGGCTCCTTTGGTTGCATAGGCGAGCAGTCAACTTGTTGACGACCAGCCTTAAAAGGTATTTTTATTCCTGAGATTTCTTCTGCCCGATTTAATGTTTCTAAAATATCTGCTTTATCTTCTGTTCTCTGACGTAAAAAATCACGAATCAAATCAATTTTTTCAATTGCTTCATCTATATTTTTACTACTTCCCTCTGAGTAAGCACCTACATTAATTAAATCTTCTGCATCTGTATAACTTGCAAGCATAGTCCTTATTCTACCCATTGCATCCTGCTCCTGGGAGCTAGTAATTTTAGTACCCAGCCGGGATAACGATTTAAGAACATCAATTGCAGGATAATGATAACTTTGTGCCAGCTTTCGTGATAGAATTATATGACCATCAAGGATTCCCCTAACATTATCAGCTATAGGTTCATCCATATCATCTCCATCCACAAGAATGGTGTAAAAACCTGTAATAGTACCTTTATCAGAAGTTCCACACCTTTCCAGAAGCTTTGGAAGAAGGGAAAAGACAGAAGGTGTAAACCCTCTGGTTGCAGGAGGTTCTCCAACTGCCAGACCAATTTCCCTCTGAGCTCTTGCAAACCTTGTTAAAGAATCAAAAAGAAGCATTACATTTTTCCCCTGATCTCTAAAATATTCAGCAACTGCAGTGGCAACAAATGCAGCCCTAACCCTTGAAAGAGGGGGGGTATCACTTGTAGACACGATTACAACTGATCGTGTCAAACCCTCTGCACCAAGATCAGATTCAAGGAAATCTTTTACTTCTCTTCCACGTTCTCCAATTAAAGCAATTACATTGATATCTGCATGAGTATTTCTTGCTATCATACCAAGCAGAGTAGATTTTCCCACTCCACTGCCAGAGAATATTCCAACCCTCTGCCCCATACCGACTGGGGTCATTGAATCGATAGCCCTAACTCCAGTAACCAGTCTATTTGTAATTGATTTTCTTTTTAATACGTCAGGAGGTGTATTTCGAACTGGGAATGATTCAGCAGAACCAATACTTCCCTTATCATCCATAGGATGCCCCATACTATCCAGAACCCGCCCAAGTAGTCTATCTGATACTGGTATGGTTAAATATTCACCCATAGCAACAACAGTACAGCCAGGTTCTATTCCTTCCATATCATCAAATGGCATTAACTGAACAATTTCATTGTGAAAGCCAACAACTTCAGCCCTGATCATACCTTCTCCCCTGGGAACAAAGATATGACATAATTCTCCAACAACTACCTGAGGCCCCAGGCTTTCAATAATTAAGCCCTGAACTTTCTGAACAACACCACTATATTTTATGGGATCCACTTTATCCAGAACAGCCTCATACTTCTCAAACATTAGTTATCTCCCTTAGTTTTAATAGGGACCAGATCGAGTATTTTTTCTTCTATTTCATGTAGCTGGGATGAAATCCTGGCATCAATTTCACCAAAATCTGTTTCTATAATACATCCGCCCTTATCCACAGTTGAATCTTCAACAACTGTAACAGAACGTATATTTTCCACCATTCGCATAAAATCTTTTATATGCTCTGATGTGAGCTCAACATCTGCAAGATTAACTTTGATAAGGACTTCACCTCTGCTTTTTAATTTCCTTAAGGCTTGAATAACATTGTTTACAACAACATTTTTCTGATTTTCCGAAATAACCTTTACAACTTTTTTTGCAATCATTACAACAAGATTGATAACCTGTGTCTCTGATTCATCAATTATATCATTTCGTTTTTCAATAGTTTTATCGATAATGGCATGTAACTGCTGAACAAGTCTTTCAACTTCAGATTTCCCCTCAGCAAATCCTGACTCCAGTCCGGCCTCATACCCTTCTTCTTCAGATTTTTTTCTAATAGCCGCAAGATCAGTTTCCACTTTTTCAGTTGACTCTGCAGCAGATTTCTCAGCGTCAGACACAAGCTTCTCAGCCTCATCTTCTGCGTTTTTCTTAAGGATCTGTATTTCATCAGTTTTTTGCTGAACCTCTTCAAATGCCCGTTGATCTGCATCTCTAAGAATTTGTTCAACTTTAGACTCAGCTGCAGTTATCATGTCCTGCTTTTCTTTTTCCCAGTTAGATTTAAAAAGTTCAGCTTCCTTCCTCAAATCATCTGCGGTAGGTCCTTTATACTCTTCAATAACCGGAGCCTCTTCCACTGGTTCTATTTCAGGAAAGGGAGAATTCAAAGTTACCCTGTTATTAATATTTACAATTTCCATTGCTCTAAAAACATTTTTAGCCAAAACTATTCCCCCTAAAGGTTATACTATACAACCATCTCATCTTCACCGGATCTTGCTACAACTATTTCACCACTATCTTCAAGTTTTCTAATAATGGATACAATTTTCTGCTGAGTTTCTTCAACATCTTTAAGCCTTATAGGACCCATATATTCCATTTCCTCTTTTAGAAGAGCAGCTGCACGCTTGGACATATTTTTGTAAATTTTATCCTGAACTTCGCCCTCAACACCCCTAAGAGCCTTTGCAAGTTCTGCTGTATCAACTTCACGAAGAACTTTTTGAATTGCCCGGTCATCAAGAAGAACAATATCTTCAAATACAAACATACGTTTCTTAATTTCTTCAGCCAGTTCAGGATCTTCCTCTTCAAGAGATTCAATTATCAGTTTTTCAGTAGATCTGTCTACAAGGTTTAGTATTTCAACTATATTTTCGACACCACCAGCAGCTGTAAAGTCCTCACTGGAAAGTGTTGAAAGCTTCTTTTCAAGAACCCGCTCTACCTCTCTAAGTACTTCAGGAGAAGTTCTGTCCATTGTTGCTATACGTTTGGCAACATCTGACTGTACATCTGTAGGTAGTGCTCCAAGAATAACAGATGCTTTTGCAGGCTCAAGATATGCAAGTATTAATGCAATAGTCTGAGGATGCTCCTGTTGTATAAAGTTCAACAGATGTGCAGGGTCAGTCCTTCGAATAAAGTCAAAGGGCCGTACCTGAAGACTGCTAGTAAGTCTATTTATTATGTCCACTGCCTTCTGGGAGCCCAGAGATTTTTCAAGGAGCTCTCTGGCATAATCGATACCTCCGGATGTAATAAAGTCCTGGGCCATCATCAGTTCTTTAAATTCCATAAGAACTCTATCACGTTCATCGGGCTCTACATTATCAAGTCTTGCAATTTCAAATGTCAGAGTTTCAATTTCATCTTCCCTAAGATGTTTAAAAATTTCAGAAGAAATTTCAGATCCAAGTGTTACAAGAAAAACAGCGGCTTTCTGACGACCTGTAAGTTCCTTTTTAATCGACTTTTTACTACCAGTTTCAGCTGCATTTGCCATTTACTACTCCTCCACCAGCCATGTTCTAATTAACTGAGCAACATCTTCAGGATGTTCTCTGGCCATATTTATTGCATTTTCCTGCATTTCCATCCTGGCCCTTTCTTCTACGGACATAGCAACATCCATCTCTTCTTCTTCTGCACTCTTTAAAGCAGCCTCACGCATCATTTGATGCTGTCGTGCAAGTTCTTCTTCTCTAAGACGTCTTCTTCGTTCCATTTCTCTGGAAATAATTCTGAATATTATGAAAGCTACAATTATTACAGCTACACCAATTATTGAATACAGCACAGCCTGCTGAACTCTTTTTTGATTCCGAAACTCTTCATCTTCTGTATTAAACTGTTCTGCACGGTTAAATTGAATATGCTGAACTATAACAGAATCTCCCCGGGCTTTATTAAACCCAATGGCATGCTCAATAAGAGTTTGTGCTTTTTTAATCTCTTCATTGCTTACTGGAGTGTATTCTCTTTGTATTATTCCGCCACTTTCAAATTGGATATCACCCTTTTCACTATAAATACGTTTCCATACACCATCTATAGCTGCTCCAACAGATATCCTCTTTATTTCCCAGGGACTCTTTTCTTCATAAATATTTCTTGTATTAATTTCCTCATTAACAATTGCTGAAGTTTTTGAATAATTCCCAACAAGATTATCAAGATCCTGATATGCAGGTGGAGTCTGCCCTTCCTGACCAGGAGGTCCTTCAGGGTTAAAACCTGTACCATTAAAATTTTCAGATAAGTTTTCACTTGATCTTGAAATAGAAAGAACAAAAGCAGACTCATCATAAGGAGTGCTTGGATTATCAGACTTTGTAGTTATAGGATAGTGTTCCTCTGTGGTAACAGTTTCCTTTGTATAATCAAGATCAATTTCAACCTTGGTTATACTCATTCGGTCTTTTCCAAATATTTGTGCCAGTTCTTGAAATATCTGTTCTTTATAAGATGTCTCCAGAGTCTGTTTCTGTTTTAACTGCCTACCTGATAATTCAAGTCTGTCAAAATCAGCAAGATCTCCAAAATCATTTAAAACTGTACCTCTATAATCAGAGATAACAATATTATCAACAACAAGACCTTCAACAGCGAACTGGACAAGCTTAACAATACCTTCAATTTTTTTCCTGTTTGATACAATATCTGAGCCAGGTCGTGGTGTTATTATTACAGATGCAGTAACTGGATTCTGATCTTCTGCAAATAGCTTATCCTCAGGTAAAACCAAAGTAACCTGGGCTGAATCAACATCATCGAGAGCTTCTATATGATCCTGGAGATTTAATCTTACAGCCTGTCTGAGATTTATGTTTCTTTCAAAATCAGTTAAAGACCACCGATCCATCTTAAAAATATCCCAGGGGGATGTTCCAGAAGGGATTAAGTCTTCTCTCATAAGAATAGCAACCATCTTTTGTGCTGTTTTCCTATCATTAACATAAATACGGCCTTCTTCCGTTATATTATGCTCAACTCCTTCCTGATCCAAACGCATCGAAATATCTTCCAGCTTCTGAGGATCACTAATTGGAGATGTAATAAGAAGAACCATATTGGGCTCTGAACTGAAATTTGCTAAAAGCACAAGACCAGTTAATGTTACACCAATTACCGCAAAAAGAATTATTTTTTGTACAAGAGACCATTTGCCCCAAAGTACTTTTACCTGTTCTTTTAATTTATTTAACCATTCGTTCATTCTCCCCTCCCAAAAAGAATGCTAACCAGGAATATCTACCTTATATTAATTATCTCCCGGTAGGCCTTTAAAGCATTGTCTACTACAGATTTAGTCATTGTTATTGCTAAGTTGGCCTTACTCATAGCAATAGTTACATCGTGAACATCTACACTGTCAGGATTAATAATATACTGCTCAGTTAAAGCCGTACTCTCCTGCGCCAGATCATTTACTCCATTTAAAGCATCTAAAACCATATCACCAAAGGAAGAGGAAACATCACTACTTTCCTGCTCTCCATGCAGTCTACCAGGAATATGAGCTGAATTAGTTCTAAGAACATCTACAGCATTTCCACTTACCTGACTAATATCAAGAAAATTCATCTATTACCTCCCAATTTCCAGAGCTTTCATAAACATAGCCTTACTTCCATTCACAACAGCTACATTAGCCTCATAGGATCTGGATGCTGATATCATATCAACCATCTCTTCTACAATATTTACATTAGGCATTTCAACATAACCCTTCTGGGGCCCTGTTTTAATTGAATCAGGATGGGTTGGATCATAAACAAGCCGGGGATCTCCATCCAGATCCTTATCAATTTCAACAATCCGAACGCCTTTACCAAGTCCATTATCCATTTTTTCAGGCAAAAAGGGAGAACGCCAGTAAGGTTCCTGTACTTTAGGTCTAAAAATAACCCTACTCCGCCTAAAAGGACCACCTTCAGGTGTTCTTGTGGTATCAACATTAGCAATATTATTAGAAATTACATCCAGCCTTGTTCTCTGTGCACTTAGACCGGATGCTGCTATATTTATACTACTGAATATTCCCATATATTACCTACCTTAATACTATATTTACTTGCGTAAATTGATTAGAAATAGATCTTGTCAAAAGATCATATCTAAGTTGATTTTGAAGAAGAAGCATGCTTTCCTGCTCAGCATCTACATTATTACCATTATTATCAGTTTGAGTAAGATAATCCAAAAACCTGGTGGGTCTTACATCCCTATAGTTCTGAACCCTGTCAAAGGGAATATGCCTTTCATTTGTTAAAGCAGCCTGTGGTTTATGAATATCCTCTGAATCCAAAGCCCTTTTTAGTTCAGCCTCAAAATTAAGAGAACTCCTTTTAAAATTTGGAGTATCAGCATTTGAAATATTATTAGCAAGCACCTGCTGTCTTAAAGTTGTTGCATCCATTGTTCTATGGAGAACATCAACACTTTTTCCAAAACTATTATTCAAAAACAACTTATCCTTCCTTTAAAAACTATCCTGTTTTTAATATTATCGGTCAACTTAATAGTTTTCATTACAAAATGTACCTTGACAGATCATGGTTCTTCACAATATTAGCAAGTTTATCATCAACATAATCTGATGTTATTGGTATTTCCTGCCCTATTAAATCCGGTGCATTAAAAGAGACATCCTCTAGTAATAACTCCATTATGGTATGAAGCCTTCTTGCACCAATATTTTCTGTATTTGAATTTACTTCAGCAGCTATCTCACTAAGTCTTCTGGTAGCCCCATCTGTAAAATTAATGGTTACCCCTTCTGTCTTTAAAAGCTCTACATACTGAAGGGTAAGTGAATTTTCTGTTTGCGTAAGTATTTTATGAAAATCATTACTGTCTAAATCATCAAGTTCCACCCGTATAGGAAACCGTCCCTGAAGTTCAGGAATAAGATCGGAAGGTTTACTAATATGAAAGGCTCCTGCGGCAATAAACAGAATATGGGAAGTGTCTACAATTCCATATTTGGTACTGACTTTACTTCCTTCAATTATTGGAAGTATATCTCTCTGAACACCCTCACGGGAAACATCCGCCCCGGCTCCCCCCTCTTTGGATGCAACTTTATCAATCTCATCTATAAAAATTATACCCATATCCTCAACACGTTCTTTAGCAATATCCGAAGCTCGGTCAGTATCAACAAGCTTACTCATTTCATCTGCAAGAACAATTTCCTTTGCTCTTTTTACAGTAACCTTTTTTTTCTTTTTTTTGCCCCCAAAAATAGAGCCTAAATTACCAAGATTTAAGTCCATTTCTTCGAAATTTGTACCTGAAAAAATCTCAATTGCAGGGAACCCTCCTCCTGCAACATCAACCTCTACAGTCTTCTCATCAAGGTTTCCTTCCCGAAGCATTTTACGAAATTTCTCTCTTGTAGTTGCCTGGGAAGGATCTTTAGCTTCAGCTGATTCAGTTAATTCTGTAACATCAATCAGAACAGGCTGCCCATTGTCAGTATTTTCCTTAGGAGTCGCTGTTTTTTTCTTCCCAATTCCAGGAAGAAGTAAATCAAGAATAACCTCTTCAGTTCTTTTCGCAGCTTCTTCCTTGACATCCTCAGAAAGTTCTTTTTTGACCATTGTAAGTCCGATACTCATTAAATCTCTGATCATTGATTCAACATCTCTACCAACATAACCAACTTCTGTAAATTTTGTGGCTTCGACTTTTAAAAAAGGGGCCCCACATAATTTAGATAAACGTCTGGCAATTTCAGTCTTTCCTACTCCTGTAGGACCAATCATAATAATATTTTTTGGAGTAACTTCATCCCGGAGCAATTCAGGCAGGAGTCGCCGCCTCATTCGATTTCGAAGAGCAATAGCTACTGCTTTTTTTGCTTTATTCTGTCCTATTATATATTTATCCAATTCACTAACTGTCTCTTTCGGAGTTAGTTTGTCAAGATCTGTTATCATTTTATTTCCTCCAGAATAATATTACTATTTGTGTAAATACAAATATTCGAAGCAATTTTAATGCTTCTCTCTGCAATTTCGATAGCACTTAATTCTGAAGAATTCAGATAGGCCAGGGCTGCAGCATAAGCATAATTCCCTCCGGAACCAATTGCAATTGCTCCTTCGTCAGGTTCTACTACATCACCTGTTCCGGAAATTAAAAGAGTCTTATTTTTATCTGCAACAAGAAGCATAGCTTCAAGCTTTCGTAAAACACGATCTGTTCTCCAGTCTTTGGCCAACTCTACAGCAGCTCTGGTTATATCACCATTATATTCTTTTACTTTGCCTTCAAACCTTTCAAATAAAGTAAATGCATCTGCTGTTGCACCGGCAAACCCAACTATTACCCTGTCATCATACATTCTTCGAACTTTTCTGGCTTTACCTTTCATAACAGTAGTTCCAAAAGTTACCTGCCCATCTCCAGCCATTGCAACAGAATCACCTTTCCTTACAGCTATAATTGTAGTACCCCTAATTTCCATCTTATCCCCTCTATCTTTTATACCTATTGACCATGTGGATGAGCCACCCTGTAAACATCCTTAAGTCTATCCATACCAACATGAGTATACACCTGTGTAGTTGATATAGATGAATGCCCAAGCATATCCTGAACAATCCTTATTCCAGCCCCATTATTCAGCATATGAGTAGCAAATGTATGCCTGAATGTATGTGGACTGACATGCTTTGTGACTCCTGTTGCTTTAATATATTTATCAATAATATATCGGACACCCCTGGTCGAAATACTTTTTCCATTACTATTTAAAACAAGATTGCCATTTTCCTGCTTCCCGGAATCATTAAAATATTTCTTCCTTAAAGGGAGGTAGGAAGAGAGCTCATCTGCGGTTCCTCTGGTAAGAAAAACCCATCTCTCTTTTACTCCTTTTCCAGAAACAAGAGCCATTCTTTTAATTAGATCTACATTCCTTACTTTCAATTCTGTAAGTTCAGATACCCTGCATCCTGTAGAATATAGCATTTCAAGAATAACCTTATCCCTAATACCTAAATATGAATTATCTGCAAATTCGATCATCTTACTAATCTCTGCAAAAGACAAGACATCAGGGATTTTCCTGCTATTGCTAAGACTTCGAACATGGGAAAAGGGATTTATATCAAGAATATCATACCTAATACAATATTTATAAAAACTTTTAATTGAAGATATTATCCTGTTTATAGAAGATTCTTTCAGCTTTTTCTTTCCAAGAGTACCAACAAAAGCTCTGACCTTTTTAGAATCAAGATTTTCAAAACTTAAATTTCCAGTTTCCAAATAAGATCTAAAAATTCCCAAATCATGAGTATAGGCTCTTATAGAATTATCCGATAAATTTTTTGTAGTTCGAAGGTAACTCAGGTAATTTAAACTATTATTTTCAAAAGAACTCTTCATATTAAACAGCCTCCTTAAAACTAACTAAATCACCAAGTGATTCAATTATACCTGCGCCTTCAAATAAAAGCCTTCTACAACCAGCTCCTTTAATGCTGTTTATTGAAGATCTATGTATAAAAACATCTCTACCCTGATCAAGAGCAAAACCGGCAGTAATTAAAGCACCTGATTTCAGAGGAGCTTCTACAACAACAACCGTCTGACTAAGACCGCTAATAATTCTATTTCTGGCTGGGAAATTATACTTAAAAGGAGGAGTTCCCAGAGGATATTCACTTAGCAGCACTCCACCAAGATCAATAATTTCCTGACCTAAAACTTTATTCCTCTGTGGATAGATAAAATCTATCCCATTTCCTAAAACAGCTACAGTATTCCCTTTTCTCTTAACAACTCCAGCATGAGCAGCCCTGTCTACACCGAGAGCAAGACCTGACACCATATAAATATCATGATCAGCAATTTCCAGACCAAGATTATATGATGCTCTATAAGCTATTTGAGAAGGATTACGTGTCCCCACTACTGCAACAGAGGGGAAATTATAGTTTAGATTTCCTCCTTTTTTATAAAGGAGAAAAGGGGGATTATAAATTTCCCTTAATTGTGGAGGATAATTTATACTGAAAAAATTAATAATATCAACTTCAGAATTTCTAATTGAGCTAAGAATACTCATCATCTCTTTTTGAACAGATGACAGATGTAAACAAACACTACTCAAGTTCCGATTTAAGATATATTCAAAATCAGATATTTTTGCTTTCAAAAGCTCATCTAAGGAAGAATATTTATCTGAAATAACAATCCTTTCACGTGTACTCAAGCCAGGGATTCTGCTAATATAAAGTTCCAATATATTGATTTTCATAATCTACCTGCCAACAGTGAATCACGATTTAGAACAGCTTGCTCTTTCATTCCATCATCCCAGGCTTTTTCGGAAATCTCATTATAAAGTTCTATTGCAGTATCAATGTCTCCTATTTCAACATTATACCTTGCATACAAACTTAGGGCTTCCCAATTCTGAGGATCCAGAGACAGTAAATTTTCCAATAAAGGTCTTGCATCTTCAAGACTATACAAATCAAACATATAAAGAATTGCCAGAGCATACATTGCATCAGAATATGTTCGACGTAATTTTATAGCAGTAATATAATAAATTTCAGCTTCCCTGAGCATAGACAAACTTTTGGCTTTATCTATTTCTGCCCTGGCAATATTGGCCAGAGATAAACCTGAGTAATAGTATAAAACAGGATTGGTAGGATAATAATCCATGGATTTCTCCAAATTTTCCAGTGCATGTTTATACAATTTAAAATCAAAATACTCCAGGGCAAGCATCCTGTAATACACACCTATTTCTGCATTAGCAGTAACCACTCTATCAACATCTTTACTATATTTCTCAATACTTTCTTCGAGTTCCTTTATTCGTTCCCGGGAAATCTCTTCATCTGCATAATCCCCGGATTCGGTGGTGAGTATCCTTTCAAGTGTTTTAGCTCGTGTTTTATTACAGGAAAAAAACAGTCCCATTATTGAAATTAAAACAAGTAGAAATAATATTTTTTTCATAGCTACAACACCCCCTCTTTTATATATGAGGAAATATGTAATTCTGATTCATTACAATCTTCATTCATAGGGTGATAGTTATCATGATTTTTCTGTAAATCATCGTTTTGAACATGAGTATATATTTGCGTTGTTGTAATATTTGAATGTCCGAGTAATTCCTGAACAACCCTAAGATCTGCTCCGCCTTGAATAAGATGCGTTGCAAAGGAATGACGAAGTGTATGTACTTTCGCTTTAATTCCTGATCTATCCCTTATTTCTTTAAACCTTTTCCAGACACCTTTTCTAGAGAGTCCCCGGCCCCTGACACCAAGAAATATATGATCATCCTGAATGCTGTGTTTTATAAGAGTGTGCCGTACTTCTGTTAAGTAGAGCTTTAACCATTTCTCTGCCTGAGTCCCGAAAGGAACCATTCGATCTTTATCTCTTTTACCATGAACCCTTATAAGAGCCTCATCAAAAAATATATTACCCATTGTAAGATTCACAGCTTCAGATATTCGAAGCCCGCAGGAATAAATCAGTTCAAACAAAGCTCTATCCCGAAGACCTAATGGATTAGTAATGTTAATGAAATTTAAAAAATTATCAATAGCTATAGACGACAGGACTTCAGGGAGAGGAGACTTACTTCTCCCGAATTCAACTTTATCTGTTGGATTATCCTCACGATGCCCCTCATAATTCATAAATCTAAAAAAAGACCTCAGACAACTTAAGCTTTTTGAAATTGTGACAGAATCCATACCTTTCTCATATAAAAGAGAAAGATATGCTATTAAACCATCACTCAAAATATTTACGGGACTAGAACCTGACTCTGAAAGAAAAATAAAAAACCGGTCTATTTCCCGTGCATAAGTTTCACGTGTAAGAGCTGAAAGCCTTAATTCGAGAAAAAGATAATCATCGTATTCCTTTCTAACAGTCAGTATATCCATCTAACCATCCTGACCAACTGCCTTTTTTTCACGCAGAATTGCAGGTATTCCCAGATCAACTTCTGTTCTGTTTCTACCCGACAAATATCCCCCGTGGCCTCCACCATGAGAAAGCCCTTTCTGCATATCAAGCCAGTCTTTATACTTTATTACATCGTTTTCAGGCTGAGGAGCTTCTGTGGATTCACTTACAACCATATCACTATTAAATCCCGTAGCAACAACAGTAACCTGCACCTGATCTCCCATATTTTCATCTATAGTTTGACCTGGAATTATAAGAGCATCCTCATCTGCATTTGCAGTAACAATTTTTATAACTTCATCATATTCAGAAAGAGAAAAATCTGCGCCACCTGTAATATTTACTAATATTCCTCTGGCACCTTCCATTCGGGCATCTTCCAAAAGAGGATTATTAATTGCATTTGTGGCAGCATCAACAGCTCTGTTATCACCAGTACCCTGACCAATTCCCATAAGTGCATCACCCTGGCCACTCATAGTTGTTCTGACATCTGCAAAATCAATATTAATTTCACCGGTAATAGTAATCAGCTCTGAAATGCCCTGTACACCCTGTCTTAAAACGTCATCCGCCATAAGAAAAGCTTCACGTATAGGAGTTCGCTTCTCAACAATTTTTAGCAAATACTGATTAGGGATAATAATCAGGGTATCTACAGCTTCTCTAAGCTTACTAATACCCTCCTCAGCAAGCTTCATCTTCTTCTTTCCCTCAAAATCAAAAGGTTTTGTTACAACAGCAACGGTAAGAGCACCTGTCTCCTTTGCAATCTCAGCTACAATAGGTGCCGCACCTGTACCTGTTCCACCACCCATACCGGCTGTAATAAAAACCATGTCTGATCCCTTAAGAATATTCTGGATATCAGCTTTATTCTCCAGAGCTGCCTGTTCCCCTATATCAGGAACTCCACCTGCCCCAAGACCACTTGTAAGCTTTGAACCTATAGGTATTCTGTACTCGGCATTTGATAGTTTAAGAGCCTGAAGGTCTGTATTTACAGCAATAAAATTCACATTTCCAAGACCACTTTCGATCATACGGTTCACAGCATTACTACCGCCTCCACCAACACCTATGACCTTAATTTTCGTTTGATTAAAATGAGTAAAATCCATTTTTTCTTCAATTACTTCAATCTGCATAACCCCCTCCCGAGCATCTGATAAAATAATTTAATTACAACATCACTGCAAAAACTACTCCTTGCAATAATATGTATATATTTTTAGAAAAACTCTTTCATCCAGTTTTTCAATTTACCTTTAAAACCTTCCCCACCGTTCCTGAGTAAAGGATTTTTTATATCTTCTGACAAGATCTGGTTTAATCCATACAACACCAATCCTACAGCTGTTGTAAAATCTGGTTTCATATAAGTATCTGAAAGTCCCCCAAGCCTTGGTGGCATACCAATCCTGGCAGGTACATCAAAAATCTGACTTGCCAGCTCCACAGTTCCCGGCATTGAAGCTCCACCACCAGTAAGAACCACCCCACCCCGGAGATGCTTAAGATAATCCTTACGTTCAAGCTGACTTCTTACCATAGAAAATATTTCCACCATACGGGGCTCAATAATCTTACATAACTCAGTTCTGGGTACAGAAGCAGCAGGCCAACCGCCTACACCTGGGATAATAACTTCCTCATCCCTATCCACTAAAGGAAGATAACAACACCCTGATTCAAGCTTAATTTTTTCAGCAAAATCTGATGGCGTTTTCAGCATTATTGACAAGTCACTCGTAACCTGATCCCCTCCAATAGTAACTACATCAGTATGATAGGGAGCTCCCCCTATATAAAGAAGAATATCTGTAGTTCCTCCACCTAAATCTATCAAAAGAACACCTAGCTCTTTTTCACTGTTGGATAGTACTGCTTCTGAAGAAGCAATAGACTGAAGAACAATATCTTCAACCTTTAATCCAGACCTGTTTACACATTTGAGCAGATTTTGAGCTGATGTTACTGATCCTGTTATTATATGAACTTCTGATTCAAGCCTTATACCTATCATATCCATAGGATCTTTAATTCCACCCTGATCATCTACTATATATTCCTGAGGAATTACGTGAATAACCTCCCTGTCCATAGGGATAACAATTGCCTTGGAAGCTTCTATTACCCTTAGAATATCTGTCTGATTAATTTCACGACCTTTACCTGTAACAGCAACAACACCCCTGGAATTGATTCCTTCAATATGAGCTCCGGCAATTCCAGTTATAACATTTCGAACTTCCCTTCCGGACATCATCTCAGCAGATTCAATTGCTGAGGAAACAGATCTTAAGGTAGATTCAATATTGACAACAACACCCCTGCGAAGCCCTTCTGACGGACTAATCCCTACACCAATTATTTCAACTGAACCATGTTCGGTGATCTCTCCAATAACTGTACAAACTTTAGTTGATCCTATATCCAGACCGACTATTAAATCATCCTGCGACAATTTCATTCCCCCTGAATCCGATAGACTATATCACCAGTCCTGAAGTCTATTTCTTCAAGCTTTTCCATACCAGGCTGTCCGGAAATAACTTCAAGAACCATAATTATATATTTTAACATCTTTTCATCAATACCGGATCCTATTCTGATTCTTGTTCTGTAATTTTTGGGATATAAAAGAACCTCAAAATCGACATCCCCAGTCCTAACAAACTTTACTTCAGAAATCATACTATAAAGATCAGGGGAAAGTCTTTTAATACTTTCCATATCCTCCAGAAATGAGCATAAATCTTTTGGCATTCTCATTCCATCACGGATTTCCGGAAACTCAAGGCCGGAAATTACAGGTAAATCCATAGAACCAGGATTATAACCTGTCATAAATACAACACCTTCACTATCAATCATTCCCGGGACTACTCCATTATCAGTTGAAATTAGGGACAATCCAATAGGAGCTCTGCTTTCAATATTAATTTTAAGAATGGAAGGAAACACCTTTTTCACTGAAACTGATTGAATAGCAGGAATAAGCATAAGTCGCTTTTCTATTAAAGCAGTTTTAATATTAAAAAAAGTATCAGAAGCACTTACACCAGCTTTTGCAAGTAAAAAATCATCAGAATATATAAAATTGGAATCAGAGCTTATAACAATCTTGTCAATTAAAACTGAAGGAGCAATCCAAAAATGGAACCCAAGCTCAACAATAATAATGCCAAGAAGCAAAATAATAAACCCAGTAAAAACCCGTTCTATTTTTTTTGAGTTTACTTTTCCCCTATTGGCTTTAATACGGCCAGGATATACGACCGGGGATAAAATTACACTACTCAACTATATTCTCCAATAATAATTTTTTATTTCTTGATAAATTAAGCAATAAACCACACATAATAAAAGTTACAACTACAGACGATCCTCCATGAGAAAAAAACGGAAGGGTAATTCCAGTAACAGGAAGCATTCCGGAAACAACAGCCATATTAATTAACGCCTGATATAAAATACTTGTTGTCAATCCAAATGTTAAAAAATATGCAAAAAGATTTTTTTCCCGAAATTTTAAAGCTAACATATACCCACGGACAGCCAGAGCGAGAAAAAGAACTATTATAAAAGTAACACCAAGAATACCTGCTTCTTCTCCAATTACTGCAAAAATAAAATCTGAATGAGCTTCAGGCAATCCTCCAAGCTTCTGTGTGCCTAGACCAATTCCAGCACCCCAGAATCCCCCATGAGACAAAGCTCGTCTTGAAGAAAGCACCTGATAACCAGCATTTGCAGGATCACTACCAGGATCCAGGTATGAAATAATTCTTCTTACCCTATGTTCTTTTGAGAACAACAGCATGCCAGCAAGAGGAATAATTGTCACAAATATAAATACAAAATATCCATACCTTACACCTGCAACATAAAACATAACCAGCGAAATAACCATAACAAAGGCAGCTGTTGAGAAATCATTCTGAGCAATAATTAAAGCTGTGAATACTCCAACTATTAAAAAAGGAGGCAAAACACTATTAATAAAATCATGGATTTTATCATGTTTTTTACCAAGTATACCGGCAAGGTAAAGAATTATAGAAAGTTTCACAAACTCAGATGGCTGAAATGAGTTACCCGCAACAATAATCCATCTTCGACCACCCATCATTTCCCGGCCTATGCCAGGTATAAATGTTGCCAGCATCAATACTAAACTAATAAATAGAAGCAGAGGAATAAATCGAATAATTAAAGAAAGAGGAATTCTGGAAACAGAAAAAGCCAGAACAAATCCAACTGCCATAAAACCCAATTGACGTATAAAAAAATATCCTGAATCTCCAAATCTATAATCCCCATAATAGTATGAAGCAGAAAATAATGCAGAAACCCCAATTCCTGCAAGCAAAATAATCAGGAGAGCAAGTACGAAATCTCCCGATTTATTTTCTATTTTTTCTGCTGAAAAATTATAATTCATTATTGTATCTTCAAAGTAGAAAGGCTTAGAATTGCGAAAAGACCACCAATTATCCAAAAACGAATGACAACCTTGCTCTCTGCCCACCCTTTTAATTCAAAATGATGATGGAGAGGTGCCATCTTAAAAACTCTTTTTCCCCGTAATTTGAATGATACAACTTGAATTATTACGGAAAGGGCTTCAAGAACAAACACTCCACCAATTACTACGACCAACATCTCTTTTTTTGTTAATAAAGCAATAACACCAATTGTTCCTCCAAGAGAGAGAGAACACGTATCTCCCATAAAAACCTCTGCAGGATGAGAGTTATACCAAAGAAAGCCTATACTGGCACCTACCAAAGCAAAACTTAAAACCATAAGTTCACCACTCTCTCTTAAATAGGGAATCTGAAGATATTCAGCATAATCAGCCCGGCCTGTCAAATATGCTATTATTCCAAGAGTAAGTCCTACCAGAATAATTAAACCGGAAGCCAGGCCGTCCAGGCCATCAGTAAGATTTACAGCATTGGAAAACCCCACAAGAAGTATTACTGCAAAGGGAATATACATAACAGATAAGTTAAGAACCGGATACTTAAAAAACGGTACATAAAGAAGAGTGGCATATCCAGTATCTCTTGAATAAATAATCATTACTATTATAAGTGAAACAACAACCTGGGCAGAGAATTTAAAACTTGCCTGCAAACCATCAGAACTTCGCCTGAAAACTTTAAGATAATCATCCACAAATCCTATTGCACCAAATCCAATAATTGAAAAAAGAGAAATCCAGGTAAAATAGTTATTCAGATCCTGCCAGAGCAGTACTGATACAACTACAGAGATAAGAATAAGAATTCCACCCATTGTAGGCGTTCCGGATTTAACAAGATGAGTTTGAGGTCCATCATCCCTTATTTCTTGTCCAGCTTTCCGTTTTTTCAAAGCCTTTATCAAAATAGGGCCAAATATAAAAGAGATTAAAAGAGATGTTACCGCAGCATATGCTGATCGGAAAGTTATATACTGGAAAATATTAAAAAATGTAAATTTATCAACCAGAGGAAGAAATATTTCTTTAAACACCCAAAACCTCCCTTGATTTTGATATTTTATCAGCAAGCCTGTTTAATTCCATTGATCTTGAACCTTTTAAGAGAATCAGATCACCTTCAATCAAAGAATCAAGAACCAGATTTTCAAGCTCCTGATAATCAAGATTATGGATAACCCTTCCCGAAAAGTCAGAATCTAAAACGGTATTGTATGCATCTCTCATTTCAGAACCATAAAAGAAAATTAAATCAGGATCCAATTTTACAACCATACTGCCAACAACCCTATGCATCTTTTCAGACTCACGACCAAGTTCTTTCATAGTTCCAAGAACAAGAAGAACCCTTCCAGCCCACTCCAAATCTGAAATAAAATTAAAAATCTCTTCCATAGATTCAGGATTGGCATTATAGGAATCTTCAATAACTGTATATATTCCTTCAACAACCTGACTTCTTCCCTTTAATGGTTCAATTTTCTCAAGGCCTTTTTTTATTTTACAGGGGCTTATCCCAAGCACTGATGAAAGACTTATTGAAGCTATTGCATTATTCAGATTATGCTGCCCAACAAGCTTAAAATTGATTTCGAGGTTTTTATATTGAATATTCCACCCTTTAAGGCCAAGACTGGATACCCGGTCAACACCCTCTGTAGAATTAAAGCCATATCGAACGGTATTTCCAGGACAACGGTCCTCCAGATATTCAGCCCAGGAATCCTCAGCAGGAATAAAACCGATATTACTTTTATCAAAAAGTGAAAAAATATCAGATTTTTCAGCAGCAATAGCCTCCTGACTACCCATCAATCCAAGATGTGCTGTTCCAATATTTGTAACTAAAGCATATTGCGGGCTAAAAACAGAAACCAAAGCCTTCATTTCTTCAGGATGATTGATTCCCATCTCAAATACACCATATTTATGTTCTTTCTTTATATTTAAAACAGACAAGGGTAAACCTGTTTCTGAATTAAGGTTACCTTCATTAATAATAGTATCTCCATCTTCTGCTAAAATGGCTCCAATCAGCTCTTTTGTTGTACTTTTTCCATTACTACCTGTTACAGCCACTTTTATTAAGTTTTCAAAATCAGACACCCAACTGGCTGCTAGTTTATGAAATCCTGATAGTGTATTTTCTACAACAATAAGGCAGCAATTAAATTCGGAGCCGGTTAAATATGCAACATTATCTGCATAATATTTACTTGATACCATTACAGACGATGCACCTGACCTGGCAGCCTGAGAAATATAGTTATGTCCATCAGTAACTTCACCAATTAAAGCTATAAACAAAACACCAGCGCTAACTGTCCTGGAATCGATTGAAACAGACAAAATATCAGGATCAGTATTACCAGGAGAAACAAAGAGTCCTTCTGCCCTGTCAGAAGCATTTGATACTGAAAAAAGTTTATGGCCTGTTTCAGTCATTCATATCCTCACTCACAGGATCAATCTTAATTCGTATAGTATCGACAGATCTTTTATCCAATTCTAATATATTCTCAGCCAATTCATCAATTCTGCCAGGAGAACTGAGAATTGATAAATTTGCAACCATCCTTTTATTCTGCTCGAACAATTCTCTTTGGTCCAAAATTAAAGAATGTACTTCTTTATCAATCTGATTATAGTTATAAACCTGGCTTACAGTTAAAAAAACAATCCCAGGAATGGTTGCTACAATTAAAAAAAGTAATACTTTTCTCATATTTTATAACTCCTCGTCCATTATTTTCTCAATAACACGGAACCGTGCACTTCTGGAGGGAGGATTTTCTTTAATTTCCATCTCCGAGGCTTTGATAGCCTTTTTAGTAAGGACACGCAAAACAGGCTTGCCACTACATTTACATATCGGCAATTCAGGAGGACATGTACAGGACTTACTCTTTTCTCTGAAATAGTGCTTAACAATTCTGTCTTCAAGTGAATGAAAAGAGATAACCCCCATTCTGCCACCTGGCTTCAAAGTAGCAAGAGCACTTGAAAGAGCAGTCTCAAGTCTCGCCAGCTCACCATTAACAGCAATCCTAAGAGCCTGAAAGGTTCTGGTTCCTGGATGGAGCCTTCCATACCTGTATTCTTTTGGTACAGATTTCCATATTACATCAGAAAGCTGTTTTGTAGTTACAATAGAGGCTTCAGACCGTGATTTTATAATAGCCCGGGATATCCTGCGTGAATATTTTTCCTCTCCAAATTCATAAATAAGATCTGCCAATTCTTTTTCAGGATAATTATTTACAATATCTGAAGCTGATATTTCAAGCTCGGACTCAAGCCGCATATCCAAAGGTTCATCTTTACTAAAAGTAAACCCTCTTCCTGATTTCTCATAGTGATACACAGAAATTCCCAAATCAAAAAAAATAGAATCGGGTCGTTCATCTCCCAGTGGATATTCTCTAAAGAATGTATTAAACCAGACGTTAAAAAACCTAATACGTTCTCCGTATACAGCAAGCCGACCCTTTGCAATACTCTGAATATTTGTATCGGCATCCAGACCAACAATTTTCAAATCAGAAAAGGATGATAAAAAATATTCACTATGTCCACCCTCACCAAGAGTACAATCGATTAATAACTCACCTGATGTTCTGGGAGCCAATAATTCGAGCACTTCTTCCTTTAAAACTGACTTATGCGATATATCCATGAACGACCCTTTCCTATGACTTTTCTTTTAAAATCAATCTTTTCTTAAAAGCTTATCAAGATCCTCTGCTGCTTCCAGAAAGTCATCTTCACTTTCAAGAAGATAATTGTTATAAGTATCGATATCCCAAAGTTCCATATAATTTTGAACTCCAAGGATAACTGCCTCTTTCTTAGATTCGAGACCTGCAGACTGTCTCAGGGTAGGGGGTATAGTTATCCTTCCCGATTTATCAATTTCACATTCCTGTGCAGGGGCTATTATTCTTCTCTGCAGCAATCTTGTTCTTGAATTAAACATGGAAGAAGCTCCCATTATTAATTCTGAAATTTTCTCCCACTCTTCAGGGGTAAAAATCCAAAGACAACGATCCACAGAACGTGTAAGAATAAGAACATTTCCTGTAATTTCATTACGAATTCTTGAAGGAATTAAAAATCGACCTTTATCATCCAAAGAATTCCTATATTCACCATTTATCACTATTACACCACTTTATGATAATTTTACCCACTTTCCCCCACTCCTCTATACATACTACCCTATAAAATTCAATTGTCAACATAAGACAAATTTTATTAAATATATTTTGCGTAGATGCCGATAATGTACCCTTAACATATGTATAGTAGTTTGATAAATTGCAAACAATAATAGAGTAATTTGATATAATGGTAAAGAAAAATGATAACCACTACTTATAAACTAAAATATCCGGAAGGGGATGAAAGAGAAATTAGATATGGTCTAAATTTCAACCAGATTGTTGATTTGAATGGAAACCCGCTGCAATTACCTATTAGTTCACCCAGAATGATTGTCTACAAAGTTTACAGGGTTTCCACGACCGAAGAGCGTAAAGACATTACAAAATATTATTATTTGGAACTTGTTACTGGACAGGAATTGATGGAATTATCCCGGTAGGGACAGGGGAATCCCCGTAGGGACAGGAAAATATCATGATTCCCTATTTTTTTCCCCAAAGATTGTGTAATCCAGATCAGGAAATACATTATTTTTACGTTCAATACGTGTAAGCCAGCCTGTATCAACAGTATTCCTGCGAAGATTATCATAAATGTAATTAAAATTATGTATGTGCTCGCGAATTCTCTTTACAGCATAAGGAACAGTAGTACCTGTTTTCATTATAAAGGGCCAGTCAGATGCCATACTCAAAAGTACTTCTCTTGCTGCCTGATTAAGTACCCTGAGTTTTAAACCACTCTCATTGGGATACCTGTAAACAAGTTCAGTCATACGATCAATAGCCTTATGAAGATGTCTGTAAATCCAGTCATTCTTGCCATCAAGCCATACTTCCGAATAACCTTTATTACCCCAACTGGAAAAAGAGGGAACACTAACCTGATTTTTGGGATACTTTTTCAGATATTCACCAGCTGTTATCATCTCAAGGCCGTTTTCTCTTCCTGCAACCTTTCTAATAACAGCTTCCATCCAGGGAATACCTTCAAACCACCAGTGACCAAACAGTTCTGCATCATATGCAGTTAAAATGAAGGGAACTTTATCCATTAGACCTTCAAGCTTGGCAGCCTGATCAATGTGTTTTTGTATAAAATCTTCTGCATGCTCATCGATTTTTTGCATTGCCAGTTCAGAATTGTAGAGAATTTTATCATCCGTATCACCAGTTACAGCATAATACTTATATCCCGTATTAACCCTTACATCAGGTTCATGAATATATGGTTTTATATATTCCATGGGAAGATCATGCCCGATATCTCTATAAAATTCTCTATAAACAGGATCACCAGGATATCCGGTATCCGAGGACCAGACGGCTTCAGTTAAAGAAAAATCCTGTCCAAATGCAGATATTCCATTAGGTAATTCAAGAGGGCTATAAACACCATTTTGCGGCTTCCCTTCACTTAACAGAATACCATGAGCTGCCACAAAAAAATAATCTATGTTATTTGCTTTTAAACAGCTCTCAAGACCTGGGAAATAACCACATTCAGGAAGCCAGAAACCCCTTGGCTTTGTGCCAAAGTTTCGACCATGAGATATAACCGCACTCTGTATTTGAGCTTCTATAGCTTGTGGATGTTCTTCAAATACAGGAAGAAAAGCATGAGTAGAAGCTGTAGTAATTATATCCAGAACCCCTTCTTTTTCCAGATTCCGAAAACCCCAAAGAATATTATTTCGATAAGTTATTACAAAATCTTCAAGGTTTTCTCTAAAAAGATGAAGGTACATATTAACAGTTTTTTGAAGTTGATTATTATCCCTGGTACGCTCAAGTTCCTTCTCACCAAGTTCAATTCTATTTTTCAGATATCGCACATACCTTGTCATTAGCAGCTCATCTGTGAGCATTGCAGATAGAGTAGGAGATATAGAAAAAGTTATTTTAAATTTAACTTTATCAGCAAGCAGCCCGTTAAACATTCTAAGCATAGGTAGGTATGTCTCAGATATAGCCTCAAATAACCAATCTTCTTCTAAAAAGTGTTCATATTCCGGATGTCTTACAAAAGGGAGATGTGCATGCAGCGCAAAACCCAAATAGCCATTTGACATATATATTCCTTAACTTAAGAATCTGTTAAATCTATAAAGTCAGATCCTGATTCTCCATAATTGATAAAATTCTTTGAGGAATAATATTTTCCCCTTTATTATTATAATCCCATAATCCGGACATGAGTACTGTCATTAAATCAGGATCATTGGATAAATCCTTAATATGTTCAGCAACGAAACCCCGGGGACTCTTAATAAGGTTGGATTTGCTTAATACGGAAACCGTTCCATGCATAATAGAACATAGCTGAATACCAAAATTCCTGCCTGTTTTACCAAGATTGATATACCAACTATCATCCTTTTCATCTATAGGGATATCATAGTAATCAATGATATTATCCTTGGTATAAGAATCTTCTTTTGATGATTTTTTTATTTCAAGCTCAAAGATTCTGAGGAAAAACCCTTCAAAGAAAATCTCCTCTTTCATTTTACGAAGTTCACCATCGTTTATATCCCAATAAGTATATGCCCATAAAGGATCTCTTAACAATAGTACAATCCTGGTATCATTATACTTTGCGGGTATCGTATAGTTCTGTTTTTCCTGAGTCTCAAGCTCATAGTCCTGAAGGATATCATACTTTGTGTTTTTAAGCTTCATAGCATCATTATTAGCCAAATTCCTCTCAGTCTTATCTTCTTCCAGGGCTTCCAGAATCTTTTCTATGAGCTCATCACGATTACCATCTGTAATGTCGTACTGAACACCTTCATTTTCGGCTATTTTGTAAAGATCAAACATCGAATATTGGGTTAAACGGTCTTTAGTCATTATATCCTCGCTGCATCATTAGCTCATTCTTCTCAAATCTCTGAATTGTGTCAACCCACTAAACTTCAAGAGAGATATCTTCCTGTATTATTTATATTTTTGAGCAAGGACAACCATAACATCACCAAACCTAAATTTTTTAGCTATTATATCTACAGGTTTTTTAATTATTCCAGGGACAATTCCTGCAGCAAGACCTCCCCAGGTTCCTGTTTTAATAATATCAAATTTTTGAGTTTTAATAAGTTGCGTTAAAGTACTAAGGGAAAAAAGAAACATATGATCCGCAATAGCAGATCTCCAGTTCTTACCAAATAACTTTGCCTGTAAACTATTAGTGTTGGGAGTTGTTGTTATAAAAAGCCCTCCAGGGGTAAGAATTCTAAAAACTTCTCTAATAAAAGCCGCTGGATCTGTTAAATGTTCAATAAGATGAGAAGAATGGATAACTGAAAACTGATTATCCGAGTATTCAGCTTCTTCAAGGGTGCCTTCATAAATATCCAGTTTTCGAATATTTTTTCCGTACTCTGCAGAAGAAGGGCATAACTCAACACCCCTGCCTTTCCAACCATAACCTTCCATATGTTTTAGAAGCAACCCTGTAGCACATCCAACATCCAGAAATTCAGCATTCCCATCCATTAAAAAAGCACTAAGACTATCAAATTTCATATCCTCAAGGGTTTTTAACATTAAACCAAAAAATGATTCTTCATTATTTATCTCATATTCAAAATAATTATCATCATATCTTAAAGAAAGATCTGACTGTACAGGTTGCGGGTACTGATAAACCAACTTACAATTAATACATCTGGAAAATGTATATCCACCACAATCCCAAAATAAATCCCGGTCATGACTACCGCATAAATTACAGCTTACATTACTTTTATTTTCATCCGCTGGTAAACTGGAATAGGTTTTCAAGAAGCCCCTACTACTTTTAAAGCAAACATTTTAACACCTTCATTCCCGGCAAAATCTTTTACAGAAATTTCGATCATTACATCTCCTGGACTTAATTCAAAATTACCTATATAAATCTCCCAATCAGATTTATATAGTTGACTATAAGATATTCCTTCAGATTCCTCCAGCAACATTTCTCCATCACTGACCCTCATAGATTCAAAATTGATATTTGCAAGGTTCTCACCATTCATAAAAACAGAAATAGAATAGGGTGCAAGAGGGCAATAATAACCGGCACTTTCGCTCAAATCTCGAATATCTGCACTTAGACCATATACACCTGATTTTATCACTCCATCAATACCCAAGACCATCCTATTGTCACTGGAAGTAAGATAGACTTTATTTATTAATGGTTTACTCTGATCTGTTAACAGTGGTAGTGAAAGTAAAGGATTTATATATTTTTTAAACTCTGTATCTATAACCTGAAGATGCAGCATTGATCCGCCAGCAGTTCCAGTATAACCGACAGTCCCAATTATATCGGTTAATCCAACATAAAATATTTTTGTATTGATAGAATTCTCTTCAAGATATCCATATAACGATCTTATTCCATTTTTATGCTGATAGATTATATAGGTTCCAAGGCCGGAAGGTAAATCTAGTGGACTCGCACCCTGATGTGAATAAAACACCAATTCTCCTGAATCTATGGGCCTTACATCCGAAGTACTCCCCTCCAGATCCAAACCCTTTACATACTCATTATACTTACTTTCACCAAAGGTAGAAACCAGCAGGACATCCTTAACGGGCCACTGAAATCCATAGCTATTAAAGCATAAAAAAATAAATATAACTGTAAATACAATATTCCTCATTACATTGATACCATATCATACCCAATTAAATTATCATCAATTCCAATTATAATTTTATTCTTGTCTTTTCTAAAAAATACATTATTACCCGACAACCTGGTATTAAATAAAATATCCCCTCCAAGTTCAGATATAATATAATAATACCCCTTATCATCAAATCCAAGAATTTGAACAAGACTGGAGGCACCTGGAGAACTCAAATACTGAAGACGTCCGGAAATGGGGATTGAAAATAATTTATTAGTTTTTAACTCAATAAAAATAAGCTCTTCATCAGCTTCTACATAAGCAAATAAACCATCCTCAGAAAAACCCGTAACTGCATGTCTACGTAACTCTGAATCAAGAGTCCATGAAGAGTCAACTTCATATCCACTTCCATTATTCTTCCACAAATTAAGAAGTTGAGGTTCAATTCCTGTCACTGTTATCAAATTCCCACTATTTAACGAAATGGCACCCCCATAAACAATATTAATTCGGCTTGTCTTGGTTTCTTCTAAAAAGATAACGTCTCCTTCTAAATCTATAAGTCGTATACTTCCATCAACAGTCCCTATCAAAACCAAAATATCTGTTGAAGAAACAGAGCTAATAGAAGAGCTGAAAATCTTTTTCCAAAGGACACTGCCTTCCTGATCAATTTCACTAATTCCATTATTATCATAAGATAATATAAACCTTCTATCCTGTATAAAAACAGGATAACCAGAAAGATCTACTCTATTTACAAATAAGCCTTCAGTGTTTCTTAAAACCAATATATCATTTTGTCTGGAATAACTTATAAACCCAGTCTTATCAATTGCAACTCCCTGGAGAAAATTTTCAGAAAATAAAATTCCCCCTTCACTATCCAGATATCCAAACTTCCCATTTAACTTAAAATCTATTACTCTATCTTCTGTAACTTCAGGGTTGGTTTTTATAAATTCCAAATTTTCCACCCAAACAGGAATAAAGGAGATTTCAGGAGTTATTTGCCTTCCAAATATAAAAAAATAACTAATAAAAATTAGAATAATAAAGGTCTTCTTTATTATTTTCAAATATAATTCTCCTAAATAAAGGCAAACATATGTTACCTAAAATATTATTTTCGATGAGTTGTTTCTTTTTTCCGCTGGTCGGCATCCATCTTGGCCTTCCATATATCAATTTTCTTTTTTAATTCCTCAATAGATCCAGTATCTCCAAGCATTGAAAGAAGTCTCTTTAATGCAGAAAGATACTGTATTGCCTTTTTAAAGTCATCAATACGGAAAGTTGAAAGTTCATACTTTTCTCTATACCGTTTTGCAGAATCAACCAACAATTCTTTCACTAGAGATAAATGTTTTGTTCTAATTTCATATCCTTCAATTCTGGGATCCATACCAGCCACAAAGGTTTTCAAATTTATTAGATTCTTGGCAATAGTCCCAAATCTTCCTTCAATTTCTACAAAGGACCACTTCCACCTACTGTTATCTCCATATCCCTCTTTTACAGCGGCTATAGAAAATCCCAGTTTTTTTATTATATCAAGCTTCTGTTTATCATCAAAATTAGTAATCAATTGAATTTTTTCTTCGTAATCTGAAAAAGGAGAATCTATATAATCAGTAACTACCTGCTCAAGATAGATGATAGACTGATAAATCCGTTTACGAGCATCATTCAACATACTCTCATTCTTAACACCCAAAAAAGTAAGTGAAAGCTGGTTCATTAAAAGATAATAGGAAACCATATTAAGACTTTCGTCAGCTAAAACAAGACGTTGAGAAGAGGTCTCTTCATTTTCATCAGCCAAGATTCCTAATATCTCTTTTTCTTTTGATAAAATATCATCTACTTTAATTTTATACTCTTTTATCCTCTCATTGTATTTACTTCTAGCCGTAGTGCTAATCTTTCCCACCAGAACTCCTTTCAGCTGATACTAAAGAATTGTTAATACCATTGGTATTAGCTGCTGTATTTATCCAATAACTCCTGGGCATGATCCAATGAGGCCATACCTGAAATATCCCCTGATAGCATTCTTGCTATTTCAGAAACTCTATCCACCTCATTAATAGTTTTTATTGTTGTAACTGTCCTTCCATCTACAACATTTTTTTCCACCTTAATATGCCTATCGGCATGAACTGCAATTGAAGCAAGGTGAGTTATACAAAGAATTTGTCTGCGTTTTCCAATTTCAGCCAAATGATCTCCTACTGATAATGCAACCTCACCCCCAATTCCCGTATCTATTTCATCAAATATCAAAGAAAGGACACTATCAGACTCAGCCAGAACAGACTTTATACTCAGCATAATTCTTGAAAGCTCTCCACCAGAAGCAATATTTTTAAGGGGCTTTAGAGGCTCCCCTTCATTGGGAGATATTAAATACTCAATTTTATCCAGACCTGTTGGTCCACAGCTAGGCTTCCCGGCATTATTTTCTCTAAGGGAAACTTCAACCTTAAAGACAGCCTTAGGCATCCCCATTGGAACTAAATTAGTTTTAATTTTATCTTCCAATTTTTTTCCAAATTCTATTCTTTTTTTTGAAATTCCACCTGCATTCTGAATTACCTGCTTTTCCAAAGTTAAAATTGCTTCTTCCTGTCTAATTCTATCACCTTCAAAAGTTTCCATGGATATAATTTTATTATCTGCCTGATCCTTATATTCAAGGATTTCTTTAATAGTACTACCGTATTTTTTTTGTAAAATATGTATAAGCTGAAGCCGGTCCTCACACTCTTCCAGTTTACCAGGAGTAAAATCAATTGTATCCTGGAACTGTCCAAGTGATTCAAAAACATCCTCTATTTCATAAAAAGCATTATCAAGTCTGATTGACAATGGTTTGAGGCTTCCTACAGTATTAGATAGATCATCCATTGCAGCTCTTCCTGTTCTTAAAACAGCTAATGCACCACTGGGATGCTCTGACAAAGCATTCCGACATATTGCTAAATATTCTATCAATTTATCATGCTGCAATAAAATTGTTCTTTCTTTTACCAAATCACTTTCTTCATCCAGATTTAAATTTGCTTTATCTATTTCGTCTATTGATTTAACAAGAAGCTCTCTTTCCATAATAAGATCACTTTCTGTTTTTTTCATATTTTCAAGATCTGCTTTTAACTCAGACAATTTAAGGAAATTATTTTTCAATTTATAAACGTCTTCTTCTACACCCGCATACCGGTCAACAAGCTTCCTTTGATTCTCTATATTAAGCAAAGACTGATGAGAATGCTGACCATGCATATCAAAAATATAAGAACTAAGTTCTTCTAAATTTTTTCTGCTTGAAGGTACAGACTGAATAAAAATTGATCCCCGACCAGATTGACGAACAACTCTTCTTATTATTATTCGCTCATCTTCTGGTTCAATCTCATGTTCTTCAAGCCAATCAACAGCCTCATTGCCTTTGGGTATTTTTATTACACAGGAAACATTAGATTCAGAACAACCTGATCTAATTGAAGAGGCATCACCTTTAGATCCAATTATTAAACCAATAGCTCCTATTACAATTGATTTACCAGCTCCAGTTTCACCAGATAGAATATTTAATCCGGGATCGAAATTTATAACAAGATCCTCAATAAGAGCATAGTTTTTAATTGTAAGCTCTTCAAGCATTTGCACCCCCGGACCAATTTAGCTTTGAGCGTAAAATATCATAGAAATTTCGTTTATCCGAACGTATCAACAGAGCTTTCGTTTGAGATCGCTCAACAATAATTTTGTCACCTGATTTAAGAGGATATGCATCCTGGCCATCAACAGAAAGAATTACATCTGTTCGTTGCCCCTCTTCTACTGTAATAGTTACAACTTCATTACCTGATACCACAATAGGTCTATTGGACAGAGTAAAAGGGCAAATTGGATTAATTATCAACGCCTCCATCTCAGGATCAAGAATTGGACCTCCTGCAGAAATACTGTAAGCAGTAGAACCTGTTGGTGTGGCTACAATAATTCCATCTGCCCGATATTTACCAAGATCTGTTTCATTTATCTGAAGGGTTAATTTTATAATATTAGAAATACCATTAGAACTGTTTACTGAATCATTTAAGACTTTATGAAAAGCAACCCGTTTACCATTTCTTTCGACCATAACCTTTATCA
>JAQIBN010000314.1 GCA_027859095.1 Spirochaetia bacterium
GTGCAAGTCTTCCTTCATAACCTTTTTTCAAATTACCTTTATTTTTCTTTTTATATTCGACTACAATGTTATCTTTTTCATCTGGTCTATTATATTCTGATCTTGGTTTCCATGTACGACTTATCCAAAATTTATCAGGTAAACTGTAGCTTGAACCAGATACAGTTAAATTAAAATAGACTTTTATAGAAATAAATGATCTTTGTTCTCTAATTTCTTTTTCTGCTCCTTGACTCCGAGTTTCTTTATCTAATTTTATTTCTACTTTTCTAAATTTTGAAAAATCTTCATGAAAATTAATAGGTTTACCCAGGTCTGTTTCATAATTAAAGAAAAGGTTCAATGCTCGTAGAATATTTGACTTTCCACAATCATTTTTACCAGAAAAAATATTTAAATCATTAAGATTTAAGATTTCAACTTTTTTATCAAGAAATGATCTGAAATATTTGATTTCTATTTTTTCTATAATTTTCATCCATTCATCCTAATTTAAACCTTCACTTGCCAAAACCTTCCCAATCCGCTCATACTCCTCCAAACACTTTCGCTTTGATATAAACTCACCAAAAGCTTTTTCTTCCTTCCTTTTAAGAACAGGGAAAGTATCCAGAATATATGAAAAATCATCCCGGGATATACCGTACAAATGAGCTACATAAGCATCAATCTCTGCTCTAAGCTGTGCCCGGTCTCCAGTATCCCTCCGATCAGGAAGCCTGTCATGCACACCACAATGCGGTCCCCATTCAGAAGTAAGATTAACAGCTTCATCGCGAAGTCGTTTTCGAATTTCCTGTTCATTTTCAGGACCATAATCATCTATGGGCACGGATGATGGATACCAAAACTCAGGATCAATCCAATTTATTTCATAAGATTCATTCCATATTGCTGCATACTCTTGTGAGTCGCAAACTAACCTACTTCCACGAACTATCAATTTTGTTAAATAACTATTATTTTCTGTTAATATCAAGTTCAAACTAATTGGTATCTGATAAACTAAAAAGATGCTAATACTTGTGGTTACTCTAATTCGTAACATCCAATCAAAAATAAAAGAACTTAATAATGTAGAAGAATATATTGATTGGCGGCTTTCAAGAGGGCATATATTTACTGTATGCCCTGTAGGGTAACCTCTGGATATAACTGATGGAATAAATGTCCTTTCATTCGTACTTGCAGATATAGCTCTATATACAATTCTATTTCTTAATGTTGTTGGTTTCCTTTTTATATCACTTTTGTACATAAAACGTGTTGGTGAAATTGAGTGATTTGATAAAATCCAAAACTGCTTACCTTCCCACAATGGTACTAATTCAATCGTATTATTGTCATTGAGATGGTACAAATGACTATCATCAGTCATATGAAATTCGCGCTGAAAATCCGATTTAAAATGTTTATTAATAAAATCACCGAATGAGATTGAATTGAGGCTCAACCTGTTTATAATATCAATATCTCTTTGGCTCTTAAACTCCATAACACTTAAAGTATCCGGCGAAAACTTCTTAACCTGCTCAACACTTATTTCAAGAGTATCTGTATCTATTAATTTAAGGCTCTCCGGATCATGCTCCATGAATGCACATTTAAAACTCTCCGTTTCTTCTCCTTTCTTGGTTCCAAAAGTAACAAACTTAAATCGACCATCTACTGCATTAAAAACTGTGGGCCATCTATTCTCAAAACAGTACAGAAAATCTATTTTACTTTCTTCAAAAAACAGCTCGCGTAAAGGCTGGCATCCCTGGTCGGTATAAATACCACTTGGCACAATAATCCCCATTCGTCCTGATTCCGATAAAACAGTAAAAAACTGCTCTAAAAAGAGTTTAAATGTATTTATATCTCCTTTGCCAAGATGGCTATAAGCCGAAGGTTCTTTGAAATATGAACTCTGGTCCGAACAGTTTACACAATATGCTTCCCAGCTTTTCTGTATGGCGGGATTCAAGTTCATCATCTTTTTCGAAACACTATTTGCTTCTTGCTTTTTATAGGAACGAAATTTAGGATCATAATTTGAAAAAAACTCCTGAGAATTAGGCTTTACAATATCCCATGGTGGATTCCCAACAGTTGCTGAAAAACCTCCAACTGCATCCGATCCAAATACATCAGGAAACTCCAAAGGCCAATGATAGTAATGATGGTTCTTTCCTAACACCTTTACCCTTTCAAACACCCCCGGTAAAGCAATATTAAAAGAATCTTCTATAACCTTCCCCTGGGCTAGAGATTCAAAAATATCCCTGTAATCTTCAGAATTTATCGATGGATCCATCAAATAAGCCGTATATAGATCCGCTAAAGGAGCCATTCTGGCGATTGAAGAATACGAATCCTGAAAGACAGCTTTTTGACCGTCAGTATCATCCTCTCTAATCTCATTTATCGAAGCAATACCACTACTTGCCTGGGACAGAATATTTGAAAAATTATCAAAATCGAACAGTAGCTTCTGCTTATCATCACCCCTCTTACCGTCCTTCTTCCTCTTCGGAATCGAAGCCAACTGATCAAGACTACGAATACCAATAAGACTATTCCCACATCGCACATGGTGATCAAGAAAGGTAAGCTTATGATCACTCGCAAAACAATTCAGCCATAGAGATAACTTAGCAAGATTAACTGCCAGAGGGTTCAAATCAACCCCATAAATACAGTAACGGGTAATAAGCCTACGCCAGATATTCGGAGTGCTTGTGAACTCAATATTAAGCATATCTACTTGAGGGATCTCTCCCAGAAGTTCAATAACAAGAGCAGTCATTTGGTTAGACGCATTAACAAGAAAATGCCCGCTTCCCATAGCAGGATCGCAAATCTTATACTTTAACACTACATCATTAACGAAGCGCTCAACCAGCACAGCTGCCGCCTGGGCTGCTCCCCGACTTGTTCCAGGATCATTACCGTTATCTACCTCATCAATAAGGTCTAAAAATCGGGGTCTGTAATCCTTATCAAATGTTTCCTTAAGCGGACCTATGATAGACTTCTCATTTAAGAAATGAACCAGGGACTCAGGGGTATAGTAAGATCCAGTCTGCTTCCTCTCCAGGGCAGACTCTCCAAAGTAAAAATCTCCCTTCTTAATAATAGTATCGCCAGGCTGTTTTGTTGTTTCCGAAGCTAATAAAATAGAAACCCCTTTCTTCGTTCTCCTTCGGAGTCTATCTGCATCTGAAAGCTGAACCGAGTACTCTAAAATACTCTCATACAACTCTCCCAAATGCCTTACCTCTAAATCTTTATAGGGAATAGCATATTCATCATCTTTCTCATTATGAAAGGGTTCTACATAGGCCAAAAGATAGAGAGCACGGGATATAAAATCATTACGTAGCTGGTGTTCTCCTAAAAAATGCTCCTGTTCATCATCAAAAAGACCACCATTATAGCCCATAATGCCGTATTCACTGTCCCCGTCATTAACAGCGCTGATAAGACCCTTTAAATGCTTCCACAGATCATAACCTTCATTATCACGACGTTCTCCCCACTTGAACTTATGAGCTTCAAGACATAGAGAGTGGATAGAGTGTGAATTGTATAAATCGATCTTATCAGGATCTGAAGGAAGAAGTTTACGAGCTTCCGCGTAGAAAAGGAAAAGGCAGCGGTAAATAAGCTTAACAGCACTCTCAAATATTTCACCACGCTCTTCTTCAGTATATTCATCACCGCTTGTTTTAGTATCATAAATAAAGCCGTTACAAATATATTGAAGGACCTCATCAACCTGACTTAGAAAGGGTGACTTTACCTTTTTTTCAAGAGTCTGTTCCGAGCTGTCTCTGTTCAGATCAAGACGACATTTGTAATAAGCCTCTTCCTCCTTCTCAGAATCGTCACTTTCCTGGGGTATAAAGGAATCCTTATGGAAAAAGGACTCAAACAAACCGTATTCCCCTTCATCAGTATTCTCTAAGGCTTTATCCAGCTCCAATTCAACATAATCTTCAAAGGGTCTTGCACTTTTTGCTGAGTATAAGCGCCAGTTTGCGCCATCTGACAAAATTCCCCACTGAAGATTATGCTTTTTTAAGTAAGCAAGGAGTTTAGCCGGATAAAAACTACCAACATCAGTGCTGTTAATATCAGATCCAGGGGGAACAATACAAAGAGCAGAGATACTTTTAGAAAAGTTAAAGTCCTCATACAAGGGATATATATACCCCTTTTCAGCATGTGTGGGTGGAACAAATTCGAGATAACTCACAGCCTGTTTAAAAAAACTGTCCCATAGACTTTCCACATCTTTTTGATCTCTAGTACGCCAGGTTTGGGATAGAGTTGACATCCTTCCTTTAGCTGGATCATCTAAGTTGATTGTTTCTTTAATATCCTGAATGTATATTGTACTAAAAAGACCCTTGTTTGTCATAATGCCAGAGTCTCCTTCTGATCTACTAAGAAAGTATATTGGAATCTGTTTGTAAATTTGTATTCTGCTAATTGCTTATCAAATTGAATAACAAACAACAAACTGGGTGTTTTATCCCATGTGGAAACCATGGTTGCAAATTGTTCGATAATCGTTGTCTGGCCAGACCATGCAGCTTTAAGAAATTCAATGCCTGATACAATTAAAACATCTTTATCCTTTTGTTGTGTTAATAAATTAAATAGATCTTTTACACTTACAGATCCTGCCTTTACACTTAATTCCTGATCAGCGGAAAAGTAATCAAGTAGATTTAGATGACCTGAACCTGTCTGTTCAGCTAATTTTTCTGCCCATTTTTTCTGCCCGGTATAATCATGAGTAAGAACCATACAGGCTCTGCCCCTGCGTCGACCTGGTAATTCCGAAACAAGGTTTATCATATTTATTACTTCATCCATTAGAACAACTCTCCTGATACTGTTTTTCCTGATTGTGTAACTTCAGGTTCCCGGTTTTCATAGTAGGCTTTCAAAAACTCCAGTGAAGTATAACCCGGCTTTAAACGTATTTGATCAAGGCCATGGGTAGTTTCATAGCGAAGCCAGCCAAAATCATGCAACTTTTCTATCTCTTGACGGAAGGCAGCTGAATCAACCCCAAAAACAACCGCTGGTGAACCTGGAGTTGTTGCTAATTCTTCTATTTGATAAAGGTTTGCCTTTCTCTTCTCACAAAAGTCATAAAGTATGGCAGTGAGAATAAGAGGGGTAAATTTTGAATATCTAACTCTATATATCCTCTGTGAAATATCCCTATATACTAACTCTAACTTTTTAAGCTTCTTTTCAAGATAGAGATCCATGAGAAATCTCAACTCTTTCGCAAGATGGTCTTTTAAGGATTTTTCTGTGAATTGTCCTTCCAGGATCTTTCTAAAAAAGAGTGTTAATTCATTATAATTTAAAGGTCTATTATCATTAAAAACAGTATTAAATAATTCATACCAAATCAGATTAGTATAATTTGATGCGGCATAATAATGCATATATTCTAAAGTCTCTTTCTGATCAATAAAAAGATCAAATTCAGAAACCAGAGTGCCAAAGGGAGATAATTTTAACGAAATTCCCTCAAATAACCCAAGTGCCCGCCCCACACTAATTCGGTTTCTTATTTGTCTGAAAGGCAATCCAGTATTACTTTCAATAAAAGAAAGATTTATTTCCTCTTTATTATTAACTTTAATGGTATTTAGTATCTGTGCCAGATTATCTGCTTCAAAGTAATGTCCATTACTTACTTGAAACTTTCGTTTTTCTAATTCTGATACTAATTTTTTATTATTTGTCATTAATGTTAATTACAACCTTTATAATTTTCACTTTTTATCCCTTATCTACTCAACAAGGAAACTATGCTACATAGTAGATTCTAAAGGACCTGACTGCAAGCTATTTTCTAAATTATTCTCCTTAATAATGATCATGTAGTTTAGCTAACCACCGGTTTAAAAACCTAATAGCTTTGCCTGGACATAATTCTACTATAAGAAACTTCTATCCACCAGTAGAAATCTTAAAGATCCATATGAATAGTTTATCCCTACTGCTTTTTAATAAGTTTCCACTCCTCAACCTTCTCAACCAGAACTTCCTTATAAGTTTGACCTGCTCTGTTTACAACCCTATTCCCGACATCAGGATAGTGAGCAGTAAGAATGACAGGACCTTGGCGTTCATTAAACGCCATATCCCAGGTACTGCGATTGGTATCCGGATCTTTTGGTAATTGCCGGAACCCGTTTTGTTTATGACTATTTATTGATTCTGTATTGGATACATTCACTGATGCAGACTGATTGTAGTATTGCGGTTTATTCCGTTTTAACCTGACCGCAGCTGTATAGTTTGAGGATGCAGTTTTTTGCCGCCGCAGCCCCTGGGTTGAAGCAGCGGTGTTAAACTGTCCACTGGCCATGCTGAATCGGTTCATCAGTTCCTCTCTTCTGGACTCTTCACTGATTATTTTCTTTAGAGCAGCAACCATCTTCCTGCTACGACTCACGGGCATGTCGGTTACTGCACTGTTCATCTGCCTTAAACCTTCGGAGGTATTACCATTTAAATAATTTGCTGCACCATAGTAGAACCTAGCGACAAGGCTTTTGGGGTTTAACTTCTTTGCCTTTTTTAAGTATTTCTCAGCATCCGGATATCTGCGGATATAAATATGAAAGATCCCCATTCTTTTGTTCAGCTCGTAGCTTTTAGGATACTTATTAAGACCCATTTTTAATGCTGGTATGGCTTGTTTATACTCTTTTAAGCTGTATTTTCTGTATGGAGAATTATCTCGAACATAGTGGTGTATTATAAAAAAGAGAACCACAGTCAGAAGATCCATAGATATCGCAAATAGGGGATATCCGTATTCCAAAAGAGTATTGTATAATCCATGAAACATAGCCGCAAAAAGTATAGAAGGAATAATATAAAAACGATCAGGGGATTTGTTCTCCCCACAGGAGGTATATTTGTATGCTCCCCAGGTAAAACCCCATATAATGGCATAAGTCATATGACCGACTATTGTAAGTATGGACCGTACCAGAAGTACAACTAAACCCCCTGTGAAGGCATAGAGGATATTCTCAACCAAAGCAAATCCAAGTGCAACGGAAGCTGCCTGAAGTATTCCATCTCTGGGTTCTTTTATAGATCCCATTATTCCAACCAGTGCAATAAATACGGCAAATTTAGACAATTCTTCTACAGGGCCAACTATTAGCAGATTGGCAATAAATGGATTCGTACTTGATCTGAGCCCGGTTAAAGCATAAAGAATATTCTCCCATCTATACTGAATAAGCACAGTTAAAATAATTGAGGGTATACCTCCCCATACGATCAGCCAGAAAAGCTTATACTCATTCTTCTTGTCTGTCGTAAAGGCATCGAGGTGATGCAGATAATTCCCCCAGGCAATGAGAACCAGAGTATTTATTATCAGAATTAATAAAAATTGAATCATACTTTTTCCATCCCGCTTTCTTACTCATACTCTATGCAGGATCTGTGCCATCTTCTAATATTATATTTATATATAGTTATGATGTATTTATGGCATTACAAGCTGTTGAATTTAATCAAAATGAACTTATGTTGTAATATTTTTTATAGAAATATAATTTTTTTTATGACAAAGCTATGTTAACATTTTATTGTTTATAAATATAGATTGATTGATTTCCCTTCAATCTAGACTTCGTTTAAACGATTTTTCATAGCGAGTTTACTTATTTCTTCTCCAGACAGCACCGGAAAAAGGTTCTCTCTCCATTTTGTGTAATCAAATTTTTCCAATAGGATTAACGAAATAAATTTCTCTAATTCCACTAAACCAAGAGAAGATCTAAGCAATTCAAATCCTTTAAGTTTTAATTCAGTGTCAGTCATTATTTCTTTCCTCCATTTCAATAATAAACTCAATAGGGCTGCATACTTTGATTCCTTTAATGGTATCAGCCTTTTTTAAGATACCTTTATCTACCGTAAGAAAGTAATTACAATTTTGTTCAATTGAACAGCTAATATGAAGAGAATCCAATGCCTTAATTCCTAAAGTACATATTTTATTCATTCGCTTTAATATAGCGTCAGTTTCCTCAATATCAGAACAAGATAGCTCTTTCCATTTCTTTATCTCAGTCTTTCTTTCAATAAACGGATTATTTGTATTTTCAAAATCTAATATATAGGACCAGTGTAAGAAATACTCTCCTTTTTTTATACTTTCCTGAATAGCAATTTTAGCTTCTGTCTCTAGCTTAATTACAATTTGGGACTGATCATCATAAGGTCGATTAAAACAGCAGTTATCTAAGTATAGATTTATTTTTTTCATAATGTACCTTTAAGAAGAGTATATATTGTTGAAGAATATAATAAAAGACATTAAAATCAACTATAGGCACTGTTTAAATTAAATCATTTCCATATGTAATAATTCTCCTATAACCTCTTTAAATTATTCTCCCTCTGCTGCAACTCATCCATGTAGGTATCAACATTCTCCATAATCCGTTTATTGGTTTTATCCCATACGGTCCTGATGTTCTGCATGGTCATCAGCTTAATTCCAGCCTCAATAGGTGCCTCCTTAACCTGCAGCAGTTTTTCTGTTTGCATAGTCCCGGCTTTAATCAGGGTATCTGAAATTTCATCAGAGTGAGACAGACCGATGTCCTTCATAAGCTGCAGCTGATCCTTTTCCAGCAGCATGATAGCCTTCTGGGCCTCCAGCGCAATAGTCTTTGACTCAACGTCCTTCCGTGCCAGAAGATAGTTCTGAAAGGAATCCAGATGATGGTTAATTTCATCCTGCTTGGCCGTATAAACAGCCCGCATAAGCTGCTTCTTAGACTTGTACTTGTCCATAATTGTCAGAGTCTGATTATTATCAATATTCTGCAGCTCTCTGGCAAAATCCTTCGAATCCGTTAAATCCCTGGGGGTATAACGTTTTAATGCACCTGCATTACTATTTTCTGTTGCCCAGTTTCCCATAACTTTCTCCTTTGGTTGCATAGCCGAGCAGCAAACTTGTTTGCGACCAGGCTTTGGGTGCTGAGATCGTTCCTCATCGCTTCGCTCTTCCGGTACGACTCATTGCCGAGCAGGAAGCTTGCTTCCGACCAGGCTTAGGTTGCATAGCCGACATTGACATAAGTATCTGATTGATATAGACTTAGCCACAGAGAAATACAAATTGATACAGTGTGAAACTGTAATAAATTGTACTCATAACCCGGAGGTCACAGGCTCGAGTCCTGTCCCTGCTATAGAGTAAATTATTATAGGGTAAGCAATTACCGGAATAACCGGCGTTTTATCTTAATCCAATGCAGCAAGAATGTAGCAAAAACATTCTTAAAGGGGTTCTGATAACACGCCGGTTTTATTTTTATAAGCGCAAAGAAATCTATTATGTAAGGTTTAGAAACCCATTTACGGGTAAAATATTACCCGGAAAGTCCACTGGTACAGATGATAGAGAAAAAGCTGTATATATAGCTCAGAAATGGCTTCATGAAGGTATTCCGCAATCAGACCGATAATAAAAAAATAGGAGAATATTATGAAAAGAAATATTATTATCGTGCTTATTACAATTCTCGGTTTAAGCTTAATATCAGCAAATGATATCTCGGCTACAACTGATTCAGGTAAAAAAGTATTCTTACATGATGATGGTACATGGTCATATAATGAACCAGTTGAAACAAGTACTGATACTTTTGACATTAGAAAAGCATCTTGGTATATGAATATGGAACAAGTAAAAGAATCAGAACCATTTGAATGGACGGAAGGTGAAGTAAACGAGGATATCAAATATATTATCACCTCAATCGATTTTTTAGGAGAAGATTCTTACCTTGCTTACTATTTTAATGCTGATCGTCTTTACCAAGTTAAATACATTATTAATGAAGACCATTCTAACAAAACCGATTATTGGAGAGCTTTTAAAAGATTTATAGATGCTTTAAAAAGTAAGTATGGTGAAACAAAACCCGGTAATTCTGGAAAACCAATATGGAAAAATAGATTATCTGAAGATGATCCGGACAACTGGGGTTTGGCTATTTCAAAAGGAGAGATGCTAGCTCTTGCTGCCTGGGAAACAGAACGCAGTGAAGTATTTACACAAATTGATGGAGATAACTATAAAATTAATTTAATAGTTTCATTTGAAGCTAAAAACTTTGAATTTGGAATGCTGGGATCGGAGAAAACGCCAGCATTCTAATAACAATTCCAATTCTTTTCTAATATACCCCATAAGGACTCTTATGGAGCATATTAGGATTGAATGTAAATCATATGATGAAGTCTTAGCACTTCTTTTTGATTATGTAGTCCCTGCTAAAATACCGATCTGGTTCTTCCAGGTCGGTTTTTTACGCTCTCAAACATACTATAAAAAATATCTGAAGCAAAAAACCATATCACCCTATACTATAAAGAAAGGAAGTATTATTATTTTATGGAGAAGGACATGGCAATGGTATTAAAAAAAGAAGAATTACAATTAATCGGTGAATATGTTCAGGAACATTTAATAGAATGGTTACCGGAACAAACTTATCCTTCTGCAAATTTAACTTATACAATTGATCTGGCAGAAAGAATAATCCGGGTAGAAGAGGAACTTAAAAACCAGCGTGAATTGATGAAACAGGGCTTTGATCAGATTGATAAGCGAGTAGATTTACAGCAAAAAAATATGGATAAACGTTTTGAATTAATGCAGATCAGTATAGATAAACGATTTGATGGGGTAGATAAGCGATTTGAGGGAGTAGATAAACGATTTGATGAGGTAAATATCAGACTTGAAAAAATTGACACAAAAATGTTCCATTTTATGATCTGGTCTTCGGGTTTTACTGCTACTGTTGCGGGAATTGTTGTTGCTCTGATTAAATTTACCTAATCACAATAAAAGAAACTAGCTTACCTGCAGAATCAACAAAAATACCGAATAATAGTAAAAATAACCCAGGACAACAATCCGAAAGCCGGAAAAAAACGGCGAACCGGGACGAAACGGCGCTCCCCCTCGATTTCTACAAACAGACAGATAATGATAGATATTTTTTAGGGAGTAAAAATGTTAAACATCATCCGAAATCAATGGGAAAGGTTATCAAGAAGAGTCAGATTTTTTCTACAAATAAATATTCAATTGAAAATATACCAGGGGCTATAACAAAACCCCAAAAAAAACTTTTCTTTCGTTTCTTTTTCACATAATCCCTGCATTATTGGAGGTAAAAACTTGAAAAAAAACGGACAAACTACTTTACAGGGAAGCCGGCTCCGAATAGACAAAAAATATTATTCTATTGGAATAAAGCAGCTTAATCCATAAATTGCAACAAGTTAGATAATTATATATAAGTTAAGATAAAACGAGACCCTCTCCTCATAACCCGGAGGTCGCAGGTTCGAGTCCTGTCCCTGCTAAAATGTAACAAACCGATTCAGATTATTCTGGATCGGTTTTTTTATTCCTCCATCGAATAGACTCAAGTTATGAAATATATTAAACTGCCTTGTACAACTTTTTGAGGAGCCTATATGAAAACCAGCATTCTTAAAGCAGGAACCAAAACATACAAATATTACAGCATCAGGGAATATGCTGAAGCCAATGGCTTCGATATAGCATCTCTTCCTTTTTCTCTAAAAGTTCTGCTGGAAAACCTGCTCCGTAATTCTGACAAAGAATACATGAATGACGAAGATTTGGCAGCTTTGGCAAACTGGAAGCCATTAAAAAATCAAAGAGATATATCCTTTCACCCGACCAGGGTTATAATGCAGGACCTTACAGGTGGTGCCGCAATTGCAGACTTAGCAGCAATGAGAAATGCCATCAGCGATGCGGGTGGTTATTCATCAAAAATCAACCCTCTTATTCCTGTAGACATGATAATAGATCACTCAGTCATGGTTGACTATTTTGGAACAAAGGATGCTTTTCAAAAAAATGTTGAACTGGAATTCGAACGGAATAAGGAACGATAACGCTTTTTCAAATGGGGTCAGCAGGCATTCGATAACTTTAGGGTAGTACCACCAGGAACGGGAATAATCCATCAGGTAAACCTGGAATATCTGGCCTCGGTAGTTACAATAAAAGATGATAAAAGCGATACTCCTCTGGTATTCCCCGATACTGTTGTTGGAACAGACAGCCATACAACCATGATCAATGGTCTGAGTGTTCTAGGTTGGGGAGTTGGAGGAATAGAAGCAGAGGCAGCTATGCTGGGGCAGCCCCTTACTATGCTAATCCCGGAAGTAGTTGGTTTTAAACTTCAAGGGAAACTTTCCCCTGGTATAACGGCTACAGATTTGGTATTAAAAATAGTACAAGTTCTAAGGGCACATGGAGTTGTAGGCAGCTTTGTTGAATTTTTTGGATCAGGCCTTGATAATCTAAGCCTGGCAGACCGGGCAACCATTAGCAATATGGCTCCCGAGTATGGAGCAACATGCGGATTTTTTCCAATTGATGATGAACTGTTAAGCTACCTGGCCCTTACGGGACGGGAGGAAGAGCATATCAAACTGGTAGAAGAATATGCCAAAGCACAGGGTCTGTGGAGAGAGGACACTAAGCCTGCAAAATACAGTCATGTTCTTGAACTTGATATCTCTACAATTATGCCGGCAATGGCTGGACCCCGACGACCACAGGATCTTGTATTATTAAATGATGTTTCCAAAGAATTCGACAATGCAGTCAAGAATATTTACAACGTTAAAGACCTGGAAGCTAATAGTCACATTAAAGCCATGGATCATGATCTTACACATGGGGATGTTGTTATTGCAGCAATTACCAGTTGTACAAATACGTCCAACCCTGCTGTCCTCATAGCCGCTGGTCTGATTGCTAAAAAAGCAGTAGAGCTTGGATTGAAATCCAAAGAATGGGTAAAAACATCTTTTGCTCCTGGTAGCCAGGTTGTCACATCATATTTGAAATCAGCAGGCTTAATGGACTATTTGGATAAGCTTGGTTTTAATCTAATTGGATATGGATGCACTACCTGTATTGGGAATTCAGGCCCACTTCCTTCTGCAATAAAAGAGGCTATAGCTGCAGGAGATCTTGTTACAGCTAATGTACTCTCCGGAAACAGAAACTTTGAGGGACGTGTCAGCCCTGAATCAAAGGCCAGCTATCTGGCATCCCCTCCCCTCGTTGTAGTCTATGCCCTTGCAGGGACTGTCAGGATCGATTTATCAATTGATCCTATAGGTAAAGATACTGCAGGGAGAAATGTGTTTCTAAAAGATTTATGGCCCTCAGATTTGGAGATAAAAGAGGCGGTAAATAAATACCTGACACCAAAAATGTTTAATGAAAGGTATAAAGATGTATTTACAGGTTCCCAAGGATGGCAGAATCTTGAGTACCCAGAAGGGAAACTATACGACTGGGAGCCGATGAGTACATATATAAGGAAGCCACCGTTTTTTTCTTCCTTTATGGAATATTCTCTAAGAAAGGAAATAAAGGATATCGATGGAGCAAAATGCCTTGCAATATTTCCTGATAGTACAACTACAGACCATATATCCCCTGCAGGGAATATAGCAAAAGATAGTCCTGCAGGAAGGTACCTGACAGACAGGAATATCAATCCAGACCAGTTCAACTCTTACGGCAGCAGAAGGGCAAACCATGAAGTGATGATGAGGGGAACCTTTGCAAATATCAGAATCAAAAATAGAATGCTTCCTGGTATCGAGGGTGGATATACTATAGATAGCAGTGGTGAAACATCAGCAATTTTTGATGCAGCAATGACATGGAGTGAAACTCCATTAATAGTATTCGCAGGTAAAGAATATGGGACGGGCTCATCCAGAGACTGGGCGGCTAAGGGTCCATCCCTCTAGGGAGTAAAAGTTGTTGTAGCAGAGAGCTATGAACGTATCCATAGATCCAACCTTCTGGGAATGGGTATTTTGCCATTGGAATTTATGGAAGGAAATTCTGTTGCCACTCTAGGAATTACAGGAGAAGAAACCTTTAAAATAATGGATCTTAATAAAATAAAACCGTCTGGAATACTGACTATGGATATTAAACAGTCAGATGGGATACTAAAGTCTTTTCCTCTAAAAGTTCGTATAGATACAGGATTGGAACTTGAATATTGGAAGGCTGGTGGTATTTTGAACTATGTTTTATTGGATTTTATGCAGTAACATAAAATTAAAGGTATACTACCAACAAACCGGTAAAAATTACTAATACTCCGGATATTTTTGGGATGCTCCATCTCTCTTTTAGAAGGAAGATACCTGCAAAGGCCCCAAGAGGAATACTAATCTGGCGAAAAGCAGAAACATAACTAACATTTGTAACCCGTGCTATAGTTTTTTCGACTAATGTGGAAATTCTTCCATATTAAAGACTGCCGATAATGAAATATGTTTAACTTCCTAACTACACTGCTTCATTCATTATTCAAAATCGTCTTCTCCAACCGTAAAGAGATAATCTTCACGCTGATGATACTGAGAAAAGAGAATCAAATATTTAAACGCCAGTTGAATCTACAAAAAGTACAATCAACTTTGAAACGGAAAGATAGACTCTTTCTATCATTAATATCCAAACTCTCCAAAAGAGCTTCCATCCACCTGTCGTTGGTCAAACCTTCAACTCTTCTTGATTGGCAACGCAGATTCATCAAGAATTACTGGACCTATAATCATAAAACACCCGGGAGGAAGCCGGTGTCCAAAGAAGTTAAAGATCTGATTCTGGGGATGAAGACAGATAATCCACTTTGGGGTTGTCACAGAATCACTGACGAGCTTAAGAAAATCGGAATTGATCTACACCCAACCACAGTTAACAAGATCATTCAGATCTTTAGAAAACAAGGTAAGATTAAACCGGCTGGAAGCTGGAAGAGGTTTCTGGAAGCACATTGGAATTCACTTTACAGTATGGACTTCATGACTATAGACACATTATTCGGCAAGAGATTCTACCTACTTATCATCTTAGAACTGAAATCTCGTAAGATTGTCCGTTATGATTTAACCGAGAACCCCTACAGAGAGTTTGTTAAGCAACGGATTGAGCTGTTTTCTGAAGAATATCAGGGTAAAAAGACGCTGATTTATGATAATGCACCACAGTTTAAATCAATTGACTACAGCTGGTACAATATCAAGGGTGTTAACATCTGTACTTACACTCCAAACATGAATGCTTTTGTAGAAAGATTGAACGGTAGTATCAGGCGGGAAGCTTTCGATCATTTCCTACTATTTTCAGAGAAACAGGTGAGGAAAATCATCCAGTCATATGTGAAATATTATAATCGCCAACGTCCACATCAAGGTATTAATGGAATCCCGGCAGAAGAAAGATATTCAAGCACCGGAATTATTAAGAAAGATCAAATATTGGGTGGGTTACACCATCATTATTACAGAAGCAGCGCCTGATGGTTAAAAAAACTATAGGACGCGTTTATATGGTTGAATATTTGGAAATTCTATACTGGCTGGAAAAAATCGATTTTAAAGGGTGGTATTCCATGGATCAGTATCCATACAGGGAAGATGCTAAAGGCGCCATTAACGAGAGCATCCGGTGGGTGGAAGGGTTGCATAATAAAATGGTAGATTTTGGGATGAATAGATTCGGAAAATTACTTGATGAAGGTGATGCAATTGAAAGCTCCATGTTAATTAGGGAATTTATTGGAATCTGAACTTATTTAGTCAATTAATTCCAAATGGGAATTTGAATAAAAAAATTTTCTTTTTTTTTAATTGCATTAATAGATAGTTTCCCCAATACTTAATATATAATTAAATAAAATAAGAGACAGGAGGTCGCCAGTGGCTGACATTGATCTTTTGGTTGAAGATGATGATGAATTGGAACTGCAAGCAGATAAGTACTTAATGTTTAAACTAGGTGAAGAAGAATACGGTATAGATATTACACGTATTACAGCTATAGAAGAACTTCCACAAATAACTTCAATTCCGGATATGCCCAATTTTGTCAAAGGTGTAATAAATCTTCGGGGTAAAGTTATTCCAGCAGTGGATCTTCGGTTACGTTTTGGTATCCAGGAAAAGGAATATGATGACAGAACCTGTATTATAATAGTGAGTGTAAATGAAAGTACAATCGGCTTAATTGTAGATATTGTCTCTGAAGTACACGAAATTGAAAGAAATGATATGGGGCCTCCTCCTTCTTTTAAGAATGCATCAGGTAAAGAGCAGTACATTGCTGGTCTTGCAAAAAAAGGCGAGCAAGTAAAAATTATTCTGGATGTAGAAAAAATAATAAATAATGAAGATAACAAAATAATAAATAACTCTAAATAGATATAAAAAAGGGCTCTACTGGGAACCTTGTGGAAATATGAAATAAAATCTGATAAGATCAGGTATGGATGATAAAGAATTATACAGACAAATACTTGGAGTTGTAGCTCCTTGGAAGATTAAGACAATAGAACTTGCTTTAGAGCAAGATAGAGTAGACATCTATCTTGAATGGCCAAAACTGCAAGATGGAACATGTCCTGAATGCGAGAAGACCTGTAAAGTACATGACCGTAGAACAGAGAGAACATGGAGACATTTAGACACCTGCCAGTTAAAAACATTTATACACTGTCAAATACCAAGGGTCAAATGTGATGAACATAAAACCAAAACAATGGAAGTTCCCTGGGCCGAAGATATGAGTCGTTTTACAAAGCAATTTGAAAGAATAGCTATCCAGTTTTTAGAAGCAAGTGAAAATAGAAGTAAGACTGCTGAAGTCCTGCGCTTAAGCTGGGATGAACTCAATCATATTATGGAGAAAGCAGTTAATAGAGGTCTTTCAAGAAGAACTGACGATACAATTAAGACCATAGGTATGGATGAAAAAAGTTATCTAAAAGGTCAAAGCTACATTACAGTAATGACAGATACAGAAGGAAAGCGTATCCTTGATGTAGTCCAAGATCGGAAAAACAAATATCTGATATTTATTTAAACTAAAAAGATCTTGTATCTCTGGGAATTATATTAAATGAATTGCTTACAAATATTATGAAGTACGCTTTTAAAGGAAGAGATTCAGGGCTGATAGAAATAAGACTGGAACAAAAGAATAATGATATAACACTTACCCTTCAGGATAATTGTAATGGTTTACCTGAAGGATTTGACATGGATACTCAAACGGGTTTTGGTCTTTTACTAATAAAAATGCTAACTGAACAATTTGATGGTAAATTTACTATAGAAAATAATGATGGAACAAAGAGTACTCTGAGGTTTTCAGTTTAATTGTTTAAATTCTCCCGGCAATTGCCACCTTAAGAACTCACTGATAATAGACGCCATCTCGGGACAACGAAGGTATCCATAGGATTTGTGAGGATTAGGTTCTCCTTTATATTCATAATTATTAGATACCAGCATATCCCGGGGTTGAACGTGGTAGTGATTGGGAAGGAAGTCTTTTGTCAACTTGTAATTAAAAGCAACTTTATCCTTGAAATCTGCCAGATTAAACCAGGCGTTCTTAATGTTTTCAGGAGTTTTCATTAAAGATAGTTCACTGGAATTTATTTTAACATCCGATAGCATTTTGCTTTGTACCACAGGATTTCCAAGGGGAGACCCAATAGTCACCAGAGTATGAATTTTAATATCAGAAGCATATCTGTTTAGTACATCAAGAGCTATGATAGAACCCATGGAATGAGCTATTAGAAGAATTTTCTTCCTGCGATTTTTTATCAGGATCTCCGCTAGTTGCTGGTGGATTCTCTCTCTGGATTGCTGATAATTTTCCTGGCCTGGTTCATCACTATAGTATGCATCAAGATCCTTAACAAAATGGCGTAAAATAAAATCAGTTAAACCGGTAAAATTGAGAGAACCATCTTCTTCAAGAAAAATCCTATCTAATTGTTCATTTATCAGTTCCCGGATTTGTTTCCTGCTCTCTTTTTCTTCCTTTATTATCAATTCTGCCCCAGCCTTTGTGTAGGGCTCCTTCAGGTAGAGAGGATCTTTATTATCCAGAACAGTCAGATCATAAGGTTTTTGATGAAGCACAGTCGCCCAGTACACCATCTGAAATTTAAAAGACCAATGATGCATGTTTGATCCCAACCCTTCCAGGAGGGCAGATTCCCACCAGGACTGCAGCTGTCTGGAATCTGGTTTATTACCCATACCATGGATACCAATAATAATTTTTGACATAAGACAAATGCCTCCTCAATACTGATGATCCCTATATCTGAACTCAATTATAAAGAAGATGGATAAACCAGCATAGAGTTTTTTTAAAAAATAGTCCTATAAAGTTGTCCTACAAATGGGATCCTTCTTTCAATCAGAAATAAGAAACTTCTTTAAATAGAATATAACAGATCAACTGAACTTTTATAAATAATAAGAGTTTTTTTTGATATAGATTATATTTGACTGTTATGCTAATGTAACTAAGGTGATTCTAAGAGGTATAAATTATGACAGGAAAATCTTTAACAAGGGTATTAAAAAAATCATCAATGAGCATTCTTAATGCACTGCCAATGATGATTGGTATTATATTATTAATTGGATTAATGAAATCATTTATTTCATTTGAATCTATTGCCAGTATTTTTACTCAGAATAAGTTTATTGATACAGCTATTGGAGCTCTCCTGGGAAGTATTTTGGCAGGTAATTCCATTAATAGTTATATAATTGGACATGAGCTGATAATTGGTGGAGTCAGCTTATTTGCAGTTACTGCATTTCTTATTGCATGGGTTACCGTTGGATTTATTCAATACTTTATTTTATCTTTACTTGGAACAGTAAGTCATGGACCTATCTATGCATGGTATCCTCTAATGAATAATTTTCATGAAAAAGGTGTACATTATGATCCAATTGCATCTTTTTTATATGCTGGAGAAATGGTTTAAACTCCGAACATCTTCCTTACCTCTTCATTCTCCCCAACATATGAGAATGACTTGGAATCACCAAGAACCTTTAAGTATTCTATAATAGGCTCTATGACATTCCCGCTGACTTCATGCCTGTATGTAACCCTATCAAGAAAAAGCTCCAATCCTTCTACACTACCACCCATTAGATCATAGGATTGATTGGCAGTATCTTTCGGGTTTTCATTTATATAATCAACAGCAATTTTCAGCTCTTCCATAAGAAGCTCAACTGCTTCGGGATGTTCCCGGGCAAATTCTCCCTTAAAAATAAGTCCGGCATTAGGAAGCATTCCACTTCCAGGATGTATTTCATTCCAGATATCTGCATAAGAAATTGCTACCATTGCAGCATCCCCTGCCCCATGAAGAGCAAAGCTTGCTTCCGGCTCACGTAATAGAACTGTATCAATTTCGCCTTTAATAAACTGGTCTTTAAACTCTTCGGGCCGTCCAAATGGATTTCCAAAGTTAAAGCTATATTCATCAGGATTCTCACCCTTCTTTTTCATCAGATATGCTGTAATTGCATAAGGAGGTGCTTCCTTATAAAGAGGAACATATATTTCATGTCCTTTTAAATCTGCAAAACCCGAAGCTTTATAATCCCTGGTTAGCAGATAAAAATTATCCCAAATATCAACAGAAGCCATTTTCAAATCGTTTCCAGTTAGATAAAGTTTTGCGGCAGCAGCAATTGCAGAAAATGTAATGTCGGCTTTGCCATTGGCAACCCATGCCATGTGTTTCTCAGTCTCTTTCCATATTTTTAATTCATCAATTCTAATTGCATTCATCAATCTTTCTGACTTTAATAAACGCATTATTATAGGAACAACAACTGGTGTAGCAGTCTGGATTACAACAGGAATTCTGTCGTCAGACTGATCCATTTTTTTCTTAACAATTTCACGTACTTTATAAAAGTAAACATGAAATTCAAAGTAGCCAATTTCTACTGTTTCATGTTCAAAACCCATAGGTTCAAGCATATTTATTAGTGGGATAGGCTCAAATTTTTGAACAAGCTTAAACCCACTTCCTTCAGGAGTTTCTCCAGCCTTCTTTATTATTGCCCCAAAGGGATCTTCCTTACTACTGCGAACATCAAATTCTTCGAATTCTTCTTTTTTATCCCGCCAGTCAGAAGGTCTTGAGTCCTCTTTATATTTTATATTAAGTCGAAATTCCTCTGCAGATTTGGTTTCCACATACTGCTCATAACCTTCTTCTTCCAGCATCCCTATTATAGGAGCAGGATAAAAAGAATTAATTACCTGAAGAGCAGTACCTTCTGCTAATTCTTTAAGACGTTTAATAATATCTGTAAAAAAGAAATCGTTCCTTTCTCTTACGTCCATTACAATAAACTGTTTTACAGAATCCATCCACTCAGGGGCAGGTTCTTTTATCTCCGGATACGCTTCCAAAGCCTCTTTAAGTTTAGTCTGTCCAATACCATTTTATCTAGACCTCACTTATGCACTGAACAGGGCATACTTCGGCACATGCACCGCAATCAATACATGCATCTTCATCGATTAGTCTCTTCCCATCATCTTCTATAGAAATATAGACATACAGAAAAGTAATGTCAATATTGATAGTTAGGCATCCCTAATTTTTTCAAAAATAAATAGTTTTGCATTTAGAATCTAATAAAGATATAATGAGTGATGATGAAACTTGTTATGTCACTAATGCGAATTATGATGCTTATGATTCCCAGAGCTATTAGAAAAAAATTAAAAGCAAACCCATTAGGTCTAAAACGCCTCAAAATTGGAAAAAAACATCCCAACATTGAAATGAATCTGGAAAACCTACTTACATGTATGCAGTATTGCGGCACATGCATTGTTCATTGGAGTGAGTTCGCTCCAACATGGAGAAATGACATATGGAAATTACAATTTTCATGAAACTTTAGACAGATTTTCCAATATTAGCCGGGGATGCCTGGCCAAAAGTCGAAATAATGCACGTGCAGGTCCATCAGGGGATCGTCTCTCCTGCTCCCAATTCTGAAGTGTATCAATACTAATTCCAATACTTAAAGCAAATTGATTTTGGGTTAGTCCAAGGAATTTACGCAGTGCAGCCAGATCCCCAAATTGCCATTCACCAGAAATCAATCTCTGGCGTTGCCCCCGGGAAATCATACGATTAAAATCATTTTCTGTCAGCTCAGGTATTTCTTCACTCATGCTATACTCCTGCAATAAATTCAAAATATATCCTACGTTCATTTATTGTGGCAAAACGTGCACTAATAAGCCGGATAACATTACCACCATTACGTTCTGTTGTTATTACAACAACGATTCCACGCGCTATTGATCCAATAGAGAGAATCCGATCTTCTCCAATACTGTGTTCAAAATCATATTCTTCAAGTATAAGTTGAGCTGGCAGATCAAATAGATATGCAGCTTCTTCAAGTGACAACCCATGCTTTAGCTTATTTGCAGCATTTTTATTTTCATCCCATTCGTATGTCACACATCAAAAATACGCCAATAGCGTATAAATGTCAATCTTTTCCTGTCAATTTTAGTTATTCCTCTTTTTTCTCTTCTATTAGTAATAGCGCGAAAGGGAATTGGAATTCCTTTTGAATCTCAAGCAGTATGAGAACTTTTTAGAAGAAAAATGTCCAAAGAAAATAATATCCTTATTAGAAAAACAAGGACATACTTTTCTTGATATCAGGGGCACAACACAAGAAGAAATATCTGATACAGAATTTTTTTAAACATCGGACAAGGATTTTTATCACACCATTCATTTAACTGAAAAACCTCACTTTAGATCCATCATGGATTCAAGATAATGCGATATATTAATATATTGCAGTTGGTGATGGTTTGTCTAAAACTGGTGGTATGGATTCAACTCCTTTAACCATAAGTGTTAATTCAACTGTATCTCGGGTGGGTCAAAATGAGCCATAAATGGCTCATTTTTTATTGTTTATCGTAATCAGCTCCATTTGTTAAAACAGTTCCTGATATACTATAATTTACTTCAGTCCCATTTATAGACAGAAACAATTTGTTTGTATCGGTTGTATACCATGTGCCGTCTATAGCAGTAGGATTACCCAGAATATCAACATTATCACGATGATATGTCCCGTCAGCATTAAATGTTAATACATCATCACCAGACATATGGGTACGCTTCCACTCACCAACCAATCTGAAATCTTCAAATACTAAAGTTAAATCAGTAGAATCATCATTAGAAGTAGCAGTTACCACTATTTCTCCAGAACCAGTAGCAGTTACAACACCATTATCATCAACACTGCCATTATTAACAGTCCATGTAACAGAAACATTAGCTGAGAGTTGAATACTCTCGGTATATAAAGTATCCCCTTCTGTATAGCCAAAAATCACCACATCTTCTATGACAGGTTCCATAGCACAGGACATAAAAACCATCACCATTAACAAACTTATAATTTTTTTCATGATGTTCATTTCTCCCTTTTTACATTCTTTCAATAATTTCATTAAATTTTGTATATTCACATTCAGTTACTTCCAACACTCTTATTCCATAAGATTCATAAATATCTATTACGCCGTAATTGGGATGTTTATAAGAATTGCGGGTTCCATACTGAACGAAAGCAAATTCAGCATTAATAGTAATAGGATTGCCAAATTGTTTCCCGGAACCATGATGTGGTATTTGGGTTAAACCAACTAAGGGCAAAAAATTCTTAAGACGATTTTCAATGTAGTTCACCTTTGAGAACGGGAAATCACCCGTTACAAGAAGCCCAACAGAAGTACGTCTCCTGGGATGATAATGACAGGGTCTACAATTAAATGGAAAATAACTGCGATATCTATATCTCTCTTCATCTGGAGAACCTGAATAGATTACCAGAGAGGTTTCGTTGATATCGGAAGATATATTTTTATATACTTTACCTATTTTTTTCCATATCAACTCAAACTTATCTGGATTTGTTTCAATGTAATTTTGCAATACTTCGGTAAAATCATCTTTTATTAGTTTGGATTTAGCAACTACATCTGAACCGAGGATTTCCTCTAATAATTTTTCAATTTTACTCCAGCTCTTATTATTAACTTCAAATGGTTTATTAATGGGAATATAAATCCATGATATATCACTTTTTTGATCTGGTAATCCAAGTATTGTTCCCGAATCAATTTCATTGCTTGCAGTATTAATGTCAGATATTTCGATATTATCAATTGATACAGGCCCCTCAGTTTCATCAGGCCTAATTCTCGTAACCTGCACATTACTAAAGGAAGAGAAATCTCCAGCAGCAACAGAAAGTAAATCGGGATCAAGCTTTTGACTGAGTGGTGTATTGGCAAAAACATCTAAGATTGCCAGTACGTGATGACGATCAGATAGTTGGGGAATAAATATGCGTTTAAAAGGTTTTCCAGATTTTAATAAAGAAGGAATGCGGCTAATATGATCATAGTGGAAATGAGTGATAAATAGGTATTTATCCCCCCCCCGAAATTTCTACTTGAGTTATTCGATCCAATTCTTTTTTATTAGCATTATTCCCGGCTCCACAGTCAAAACAGATCTTGGCATGCAGATTCCCACCTTCTGAATGAGATTCGGAAATACACTGCCCTTGACCCACAGGGTGAATACGTCTATAGATTTTATAGCTCATAAGCCATGCTATAGTATCTATATTATGGATGTCAAGGATATTTTTGAATACGTTATTTTTACAGAAATTTCAAAATATAAAATAATTGTCAGAGGGGCATCAATGTTCTATAATGCATTATGATGAAATTAGTTATGCTATTAATGCGAGTAATGATGCAGATGATCCCTGCAGGAATTAGAAGGAAGTTAAAGGCAGGTTCACTAGGAAGGAAGAGGATGAAATCAGGAATTTCCCATCCTTCAATCGAAATGAATCTTGATAATTTACTTACCTGCATGAAATACTGTGGTACCTGTCCCAGTTATACCGGAAATAAAATGGAAGCCCTATTCTGTGCTTCCGGAGAAAGCAGTAATACAATCGTAAAAAATGGATGTAACTGCGTATCCTGCCCGCTTTATAAACAATGCAGTACAAATAACTCTGCATATTTCTGTATAAATGGTAGCTGTGCCGGGAAAGAAAATGATACTGATAGCTGTGAAAATACTAATTCTGAGAGTAGTTATCTGGCAAAATTTATCCATACTGAGAAACTATCAGATACCAATATAAAGTCTGAGGATGATAATCCTGTTAAAACTGACCCTAATGAATCGATTGATATAAAAATGGATTTTATCGGTGATAAAATTGTAAATACAAAATCCAAAATACCTATACTAGAAGCATCATTATCCAGCGGAATTGATCATACACATGTATGCGGTGGACGAGCAAGATGTTCAACTTGCAGAGTTATTGTGACAGATGGATTAGAACATTGTGTTCCAAGAAATGGAAAAGAGTCATCCCTTGCTAAAATTAAAGGATTTTCCCCTGAGGTGCGTTTAGCATGTCAAACAACAGTAAATAGTGATATTTCTCTTAGGCGACTTGTTCTGGATGCTGAAGATATTTCTGTTGCAATAAATGAGGGCAGATCCAAATTAAACGATTCAGGCCGGGAAATTGAGGCAACTATTTTATTTTCAGATATTCGTTCATTTACTTCCTTTTCTGAAAAATCTCTTCCCTATGATATTATTCATATTCTTAACCGCTATTTTAACGCCCTGGGAGAAGATATTGATAGTTATAGCGGATACATAGATAAATATATGGGTGATGGTATTATGGCAATTTTCGGACTGGACCAGGACTCTAATGAAAACTCTGCATTTCAGGCATTATCTGCTGCACTAAAGATGATGAACTCTTTAAAAGATTTTAATAAATACCTGGACAGTAGATTTGATCATGAATTTAAAATCGGAATAGGCATCCATACAGGTAAGGTAATTGTAGGGAATCTGGGTTATAGAAAGAAAAAAGAATTTACAGCAATTGGAGATACGGTAAATACAGCATCCAGGATAGAATCACTAAATAAAAAATCTGGTACATCGATTCTAGTTTCTGAAACAACATATTCTCAGGTTAAGGATCAGTTTGATTGGAAACATAAATTTTCAAGTAAGGTAAAAGGTAAGGAGTTACCTGTTATTGTATATGAACCGGAAATTCAAAAGTAAAATAACCATTTCTACCAGTTGAGATCTTCAAGTTGCCACTCAGTTGCTCTGTTAAAGATTCAATCAGAATCATACCCAGGGATTTTGAGTTACCTATTATAAAATCTTTAGGGAGTCCAATTCCATCGTCTTGATAAACTATAGTATAATTTAATTCTGTATGACTTATTTTTACAGAAATTACCCCTGTTTTATTATCAGGAAAGGCATGTTTTAATGAGTTTATCGAAAGCTCAGAAATTATTAAACCAATGGCAATTGCAGATTTAGCAGGTAGATTTAGATCCTGTATATCCAGTTGAAGACTAATGTTTCCATCTGAGACTGCTAAATTATTCAGTGTATTTTCCAGAAGTTCTTTTAGATAATTTTTTAAATTTATATTCTCTATATCATTACTTTGATAAAGATAAGTATGCACCAGACTAATAGTTTCAATTTTCTGCTGCAATGCATTATAAAATGCATCATTACTCTCTTCATCATTTTCATTTCTATACAATCCAATAAAACTTGAAACCAAAGACAGTGAATTTTTTACCCGATGGTGTATTTCCCTAAGAAGAAGTTCTTTTTCTGCAAGAGATTTTTTTGTTCTTATTTCAGATAATTTTTGAACAAACCATAATCTGGATAAAATCAATGAGATTAGTATTCCTGCAATAAAAATGCCTATTAGAAGTGGAAGCAAATCTGCAGCAACCATTCTTCTCAAATCCTGTAAAACCTTTGGGGACAGAGAAACTGCCAACTTCCAAAAATAATCATCAGGATCAAGCATTTCACTTTTACTGTATGCAGATGAGCTACCTGTTGAGGTTTTTATATGCTGATGAAGAGGAGATATAGTTGTAAAAATATATATACTCCGGGAAGCCTCAAGGATTCCGGATGGTTTGCTTAAAATTTGTTCCCAAATTTCTGGGTACTCTTTTTTAAAGTTTTCATTATTCTTTTCCTCATACATAAAGGCCCAGTTTCTATCTGGATTCTGAGAATACAACCAAAAACTGTTGTTATTTAGAAGGAAAAAACTTGAAATTGAATTTTTGTATGGCCTTGAGACAACATCAATTATATTATGCCCAAAGTAGTTAACAAGAATAATACCCTGCTTCATCATCCTGTCATCAAATACCGGTATTCCAATTCTGATCATTGGTTTTTCAGGTTTCTCTATTAGTCCATTCTCAATATTTAGATCCAGGGGAGAAAAGAAAACTTCTCCCTTTTCCAATTCAAATGTATCTTCAAAATAATACCTGTCACCTTTAAACTGCAGGTTTTTTTCAGGGACTATAACAGGGTTTCCATTATTATAATTTATTCTTATAACTTCCATACCTGTTTTATCAATAAAACGTATTTGATCATAACTTTGTCGCTCCGTACAAATCAATTTAAAAATTTGTTCTACACTCTTAAATGATAGTACATCTTCAAAATTAATAAAATTTCTAAAAACTTCAAACTCAGATAGAATATTTAAATCGGATACAACATTACTCAAATGGAATTCAACTTCAGTATGCCTCAACTCCAATTGCTCAGAGTACAGATTTACAAGATTTTCTTTTCTGGCATTATAGCGGTAAAAAAATACCACTGCTGACAACAATGAAGTTATCAGCAGGGTAATAAGAAAAATTTTTATAAAGTAATATTTAAAGCATATATTTTTAATTTGCATAATACACAGTATGGAGTAAATTGGAATAATTACAACCCAAATTCCGTCCCAAGTTGTAACATGTTGAATTAAAATCAGAAAAAACTGCAGATAGACGCCTTTGATGCTAATAATCGCTTATTTGGGGTTTCTTAATCATAAAAACATGTTATA
>JAQIBN010000004.1 GCA_027859095.1 Spirochaetia bacterium
GAAAGCGATAAATTCACATCATCCAGGTAGTTTTCTTCCTCCTCTGCTGTCTTTCCCGGTATCTTCAAATCCTGAACCAGGGCAAAGGGGTTTGACGGAACATTACATACAGAAAATTCAAGCAGCTCCTGTTTACGAAAAATCAGATTCTCCCGTCCGCCTTCCTCACTAAGCTCAACCTTGTTCACCATAAAACCCACACTACCGGCACGTATCACGCCGCTTGCAACCCTCATCCCGATACCCCAGCCAAAAGGGTCCACTTCCTTATCGTTGAAGATAATGTTGCCTCCCAGGCTCCCGTCTTTTACACCCACTTTCTCTGAGTAACCAATAGCAGGAATCCGTGTATCATGAGACCAGAGAATTACAGGATTCTTCAGATAGTTGGAAAGCTCCCATCCCTTCACATCAATCCGCTCCTCATCCCGATCCATATCAAAGGTAGAAAACGTCCAGGGATAACTCGACATCTCAGTACCGGGAATCAAACCCTTAAAAAACGCACCTCCCAGATAAACCTTAATAGCCTCCTTTGGTTCCCCTCTTTTATTTAGAATCCCGCTTTCCTTCAGAAGACCGATAAAACCCGTAAGATCAGTCTCAATCCGACCTTCATTAAAACCCTTGCACTTTATAAACATGCCACCTCCTTTACTTCAACAAACCCCTCCCGGAGAGCAAAAAGCCCAATCTCAAGAGAGGATAAAAGCCCCAGCTTGTCCCGTATTTTCCTCTTATGTTTCTCAACAGCCTTGACACTAATTTCCAAATTAAAAGCTATCTCCATATTGGAGAGTCCCTCTGCCGTCATCTGCATAACCTCAACCTGTCGTGTGGTAATATCCCTGTATTTCTCCGGAAACAGATCGAAATCCTTATTATCAATAAGGTGTTTAATATTTTCCGGCATAAAGCGCCTTCCTGCCCGTACATTTCGGATAATATCTGTTAACTCAAGCGATCCGCAGCCGTAATCAAAAACACCCCTGGCACCGGCTTCAATAGCCTTTACTCCAAGAAGAGTCCGAAGATTCCTGCAGTAGCAGAGAACAGTGGTTTGTATATCGTTTTTTTTGATTTCCTTAAGAATCGCCAGACCACACAATCTGGGCAGGTACAGATCAAGAATAATAAAAGTAGGTTTATTTAAAAGTATGGATTCAAGAGCATCCATACCATCATTCCAGAGATATAGTCCTTTTCCGCATATCTTCTGTTCCAAAATATTGCTGATGGAATCGCCCACAAACTTATCACTTGCCGCTACAAGAACTCTCCGTCCATCCATCAGAGCTCATCCCTGCTTAAAGGTAAAGAAAAGCCCTTTAAATCTGAACTCGCTGCTTTACTTTCTTCTAATCTAAAAAGTTTAAGCCATCTATCCTGGACAGCTTTTTTTTCGCTGTTTAGAATACCGTACCAACTTTTTGTAATAGACCTGTAGAATCTGAAACCTAACTTACCAAGGGCAAATATCCTGGCATCATCAATCAACAGATGTATAAAATCAGAATACTGCTGCTCCAGCCCCTCCCATGTAGACTGCACCAGAGAGTTACTTTGTCTCCATACCATCAGTGCTTCATTAGTAGCTCTAGTTATGTAATATGGGGTAAAAGTGAGTTCTACTTCAGCTTTTTGCAAAATTTCGCGGGTTCCGTAAAAAAAACAGACTTTTACCAGTTTTTCCAACTCTTTTTGGCGGTCACAGCCATCTTTTCCAAGAATCTCACCAAAAACTGATATTAAAGCCTCTTCCCGTCGAAGAAGTAAATTGTAAGTTTTCTCTAAATCCTTATCATCACTGACTGTAGATTCTTCCTCACCAGCAACACTCACAGGAACAAGCCGGGTAGGTCTGTACCAGGTATCTCCCCATTTCTTAGGTTCCATACCACGCTCGGTAAGAACATCATTTATAGTCTTAATACCAGCTTCAATCTCGGAAATATCCCGCTTGCTCCGCTCAGCCTCACTCTCCTGGAGCTCGGGAATATCGGCAGTATCAAAAACACCCTGTTCCCGTAGTCCAAAACGACCAAAAAACTGAGTCTCAATAATCTGCTCAAAGTTCCTTAAGGTTGGAATAATTGTATACTTCCAAAAAGCAGCATGCTGTTCTGCAGTATCCTTCCCACTTAAACCGGACCGAACATCCTGAACATGAGCCACTCTCGGAGGAATCCCGTATTTCGCAAGAATTGTATAAAGGTTCCAGCGCTTCAGATCAAAAAACTTCAGCGCTGCAGGAGTCATAGTCAAAGGCTCAAAACTTGTACCCTTACCAAGAACAGCAATCCGCCGGGCCTTTCCCTTCTTTCCGTAGATAGACTCCCAACGCTTCTCAAGTTTATCCGCTTCCTCTTCCCGAAGCACCTGATCAGTCTTCAAAATCCCTTCAGGGACAGCATTGTTCCGCAGCAGCTTTGTAGTCGCAGAGTTAGCCCGCTGATCCTGCTCAATCTCCTGGGACAGAGCTATTAAAGGCGTAACGCCCCGAATTTCATTCCAGGGGTTCCAGTCTTTAAAATGTATTATTTCATCAGGAAGTATAGGAACTTCGCCTTTATCTGTAGAATAGAACCACCGGCGAACAATACCGTTATCAACCCAGGCTGGTCGTTCGTTCCTCACTGCTCGCCCATGCACCTGGACCCGCATCTGTCTATTTTTGGCGGGGATTAAGAACAAATATTTCCCGGGGGATCCCGGCTTTATATGTGTCACCGAAGAACCAGAAGGCCTCTTCCCCAAAATTAAAACGTGAAACCACCATGCAGAAGTAACCTTCCAGAGATCAAACCTGTTTATAACAGGGTTAACATCCCTGAAAAGTTCAAACACCGGCCCGGAAGTAACAAATTCACCATCTCTGGTAATCCGGAAAGAGGCTCTCCCGATGTTTCTCATCAATGTGCTTACTGCAATATTTACCCAGGCATGGGAACGGTAGGGGTCGGATATCCTTTCTGTTTCACCATCAGAAAAAGGATCATCCATCCCCATGTATTGTTGGAAGGAGATGAGCTCTTTAAATTTTAAAAAGGAACTACTTATTTTATTAGCAAGCTCCGTTTTCCGCCTCATACTTAAAGTTTAAGGCCAAACGAGCACCCGCAAAGGTAGGATTTACCCTACCTGTAAGTATTTATTCTCTTAATAAGTTTTTTTCGAGATTTTTTATCTTTTTGATAAATTTTTTATCTGCGAAAAGACAACTTTTTACTGTTACTGACATATCAATCATCAAAAATAGTAATCTGAAATGTAACCAATAAAAGTATTCATGCTTTATCTTCCACCTGTCACCCTCCATTGGTGTCCCATGGTTTTTAGATTGTTTAATATCACTATTTGCTATTTCGACAATAGAATTGTAACGTCTTATAGAATATAATGCGTGTCCCAAATTTAAAAACAATCTTTCTTTGGCCAAGTTAAGAATCTGACCAGATGAAAGTGCATTTACAATAGTATCTTGTCTGAGTATCATAAAATAAGAGGTTTCATTGAAATTTTCATTAATCGTATGCTTATATGGGCTTAATAATCTTTCAGCAGTGTCAGCCCCATCTGTAGGATTTGGATAATAACAATCTTTATTTATATTCCTAAGCTCTTTCAGTATAAATATTATCGTATCATTATCAATTGGTGGATGTAGTTTATCAGTCATATTAAGGTTATGTCGAATTTCTTCAAATACTGAATTTATTAGAGCTCTTTGATTCTGAACTTTGGTTTTATATAGCTGCAAAATAGTAATTAAAACTGCAATTATTGCAATAACTGTTGGTACTCCATCAGGAGATCCAAAGTGTTGTATTCCCAAACAAACAATATTTTCAATAAATTTCATAATATATTTTCCTATAAGTTTTTAACCAACTATTATGGGCTTTACAAAAACGTTAATACGAAATGCTATTTATACCCATTAAATCTGCATCAGAAGCAGAATTTATAAATACGCCATCTTTATAAATCTTACTTGCTTTACTTCCAAGAAGTACACCTTTTATTAATATATCTCCTTCAAATAATAATACATATCTTCCCGTGATATACCTATCTCTATAACTGTTTTCTTTCTTAAGATTATCACCACCAATTATCTCTTTAACTTGCGCTAAGGTCATTCCAATTTTTAAATCTTTTTGTATATCTGCATTCAACAGATTAATCTCTTTATGTAATTGCAGAATATAAACATCCATATCTTCTGCAGCCTGCTTTTTTTCTTCATATTCTGCAATAATCGCAGCCTTATCCTTCATATAAGTTTCCAACCTATTTATTTCTTGTTGAAGTTCCTGGATATAGGTATCTTTTTCCTGTACTGCTTTCTTTTTTTCTTCATATTCTGAGATGATTATAGATTTATTTCTCATATCAGCTTCTAGTGTATCTATTTCAGTTTTCAGTCTATTTTCTTCATCTTTTAATGCTGCAAGTCTACGCGTTCTCTCACCTTCAATGTCTTCCAGTATATTTTGCTTATAGATTTCAAGTTCTTTCTGAATTTCTTCTTCCGATTTAACAATAGTACCGATCAGCTCTGAAACTTCCTGAGTTTTGTTAATTTGATAGTTGTCACCTCCAATAATGGTGCCTTTGGAAATATCTATAATTGAAATTTCAACATCTACAGAATCTTTAAACTCTGTTAGGACACCTTTGATAAAGATATTAGCACCGACAAGATTCCCCAGTTCGGCGATTGTTGCTTCATCAATTACGCCGCTCTGCTGCAAGGTTTGTTCTTTTAAAATTAGCTCAACATTATTCCTGTCGACAACATTAAATGAACCACCTTGTGACAGTTTCACGTATGTTCTTTCCGATAGATACCTTCCAAAATGAGTAATAATTCCATTCAAATCCGTAAAATCAAGAATTAGGACATTACTATCAATCGGTGTATTCCTGTAAATAATTTCTGCTATTCCGTTAAGATCCTCTGCAAAGTAATCTGTATTGGATTTTGTTGTAACACAACTGAATAATGGAATCAGTAAAAGTAAAATAGCGATCTTTTTCATTTTATTGCCCCTCACTCAATTTTTTTAATCAAGTACCTTTTTATTTATCTTATTTGTCTTGCTAACAACACTTTCACCCTTTTTTAAATAATAGGGCTCCCGGATAACTGGGTCTGGGTGTTCCTTAAACATACTGTCCCAGGAGCTACGTCCACCAAAAGTGTCAGGTTGGATTCTTCTATTTATACTTGTTTTTTTATAGGAACGTTCTTCTCTTTCAGCAATAACTCTAACAATTCGTCTTTGTTCTGCTGTGCGTCTTTTCTGAGTCCCGGATTGAGGGTTGTTTCTTGCACGGTTGTTCCCTCTCTTTTCGATATGTTTATTCGTTTCAAACAGACCAGTGGTACTGCTTATTTTATTTAATAGTTCTTTGCGACCCAATTCAGTGCTTACAACATTATTTATAGTAGCCACCATTCTTTTCCTCATGTCTACAGGAAGTGCTTCAATAGCAGTATTCATATCCTTTAGACCTTTTTCAGTTTCTCCGTCCATATATTTTGATACACCATAATAGAACCTCGCTGCTGAATTCTTTGGTTTTATCTTCCTGGCTTTGTTTAAATATTTTGACGCTTTGTTATAACTTTTAGCATAAATATTAAAGACACCCATCCTCTTGTTCAATACATAACTGTCCGGGTATTTCTGCAAGCCCTTTTTCAACTCGGGGATAGCTTTTCTATATTCCTTTAATTTGTAAGATTTATATGGCGAATTATCTTTAACATAATTATATATTATAAAAAATAGTGACATTGTTGTTAAATTTACAATTATAGCAAACAATGGGTAACCATAGTCCAAAAGGGCATTGTAAGTGCCATGGAACAATGCAGCCAGTATCAATGAAGGAATAATAATATAACGATCAGTGGTTTTGTTTGTTCCGGCAGAAGTATATGCAGTTGCTCCCCATGTAAATCCCCAAATAACCGCATAACTCATATGTCCAAGTATGGTCAGAAAAGAACGTACAATTAGAACAGTATAACCATATCTGAATGCATAAATAATGTTCTCTACTAAAGCAAATCCCATTGCGACAGAAGCAGCTTGTAAAATTCCATCCCTGGGTTCCTTGATCGATTTCATCATTCCTGTCAGTACAATAAAAATAATAAATTTGGAGAACTCTTCCACAGGTCCTACTATTAAAAGTTCTTCTACAAATGGATTCATATTAGAGTGAAGGCCAGTGGTATTAAAAAGTATACTTTCCCAATGAGATTGCACCATGAAAGTAAGTATAATAGACGGTATTCCCCCAGTAATAACCAGCCAAAATAGTCTATGCTCATTTTTTTTATCACTGGCAAATGCGTCCAGGTGGTTTAAATATTTTCCCCAAGCCATTAGTACCAGTGTATTAATAACCAGAATTAACAGAATCATGATTATCTTATCTTACTTTTATAACAAAACATTTTAATTTATATCCTATGTACTCATTATGCCCTGTAATTAGTAAATTTGTGAAGCATTATTTTTATTAAAACAAAATATCAGTTTCCCTGCTTCCGCACTTTTTTAATTATACAGCCTTATCTGACCATGTAAAGGCTCGCAGGCATTTCGGGCTCCTTCGTCGGCCTTGACATGGTCAGATTGATGAGCATGTGTTTCCTCTTTAAATGCGGGAAGCAGAGGGTGGTTTCTTCTGGTTTCAGCTTTAAACAATCAGGAGGTACATTATGTATCAAAGTAGCAGCATTTACACACCGCAAATCAGCATTAGTGCAGTGTTCATTCTTCGTCGTATGTCATGGGCTTTGGGTAAGCCCATGACAAAAACCCTCAATCATACCATCCTGGGTCTTGTTCCAAAGCTTAATCACGAAGTTATATGTGGGGCTTGTCTGGACAGAAGGTGTGCTGCCTGTCCTATTACATTCTCTCAAAACCTTGCAGCAGACAGTGGCAGGGGTACTTACAGTGTTTAGTGGTTTCAGTGACCTGTTAGCTTTAGTCGGCTATCAGGTTATTTTACTGGTGATGGTTTCCTGATTAACCCCAAAATTGAGGATTAATTAAAAAAATAGTACTAGACTTATGGGAGTATCCATTTTATCATGGCTTGATTTGGTTAAACATCAATAATAAAGGATTCGAAATAGTGTTTACACAGGAAATCTCCATTCGTAAGGAGAAAATAAAAAGCCTTTTAATTATAATTTCTTCAGTAATAATTGCTTATATTGTTTATTTCATCCTTCACCTGCCATTTACAATATCTACATTAATAATAGCTATTACCATTCCAGCGATAATACTTCCTTTTCCCATTATCCTTGGTTATAAATATAAAAAGAACATGATTAATGCAAAAAGAGCACTTGAAAAAAGTATGGAAGAGAAAAATGTTCTTTTACAGGAAGTACATCATCGGGTCAAGAATAACCTATCAATAATTCTGAGCCTTTTGCATCTTCGGCAATCCCCGGCTTCCGGGAATGAAAATGACAAATTATGGTTTGATAATTATGAAAGAAGGATTCAAACCATTTCTCTGGCTCATGATCATATATTAAACTCATCAGATTTTTCTACTATGCATCTGGGAGAATTCCTTTTGGACCAGAATAGCCTCATTATTCCCTTAATGACAGATCCTTATAAACCAAGGCTCTTTTCGATCATATAAGTGATTCACCCATTGTGCAAAATTGATGGAAGTTCCTTGCTTCTTATCTGTTTATTTGTGGTAGACCTCTTTCCAGGGATCAACAAATTTTCAAGAA
>JAQIBN010000088.1 GCA_027859095.1 Spirochaetia bacterium
TTGTATCTACATTTATATTTTGCAGAGAGGCCAATTCTATTTTCTTTTTGTTCAATTCAAATTCAAGTTGCGAAATTTCAGATTTTAATCTGTTGATTTGTTCAGAAGCTTCCATGATATGAATGATATCCTTTTGTAAAAAGACTGTTAAGGGGTAGTAATTCGACTCTTTCCCATCAGAACCAAATCTATTTGATAATCAAAGATACTTGATAATGGAGTTAGGATTGAATGAAGTTATGGAACAATTTTTCAGAATAAAAATTCAATAATTAACTCCTTTCTAAAATATAGAATTGAGTACATAATGATCTGTAATAAAAGGAAATCTCACATTACAAGTTTATTAAAATATAATAGTATACGGAATGTTCAAATACAAAAATATTGGAGAAACAGTAGATGGCCCAAACACCAAATAATCTGGCAGCCTATATCTGGTCATTAGCTGACCTTTTAAGGGGAGACTTCAAACAAAGCCAATACGGCCAAATTATATTGCCCTTTACCCTCCTGCGCCGGCTTGAAGGTGTTCTGGAAGAGAGTAAAAAATCTGTACTGACAAAATATGAAGAAGTCCGGAAGATGGAGAACCTGTCTGAAGAAGGTGAGGAAAAATTACTGTTGCGAGCCACTGGTGGTTTATCCTTTTTTAATATCTCTAAAATGGATCTTTCAAAACTGGGTGAATCTGGTATAAAAGATAATCTTGAATCCTATATTCAAGGCTTTTCAAAAGACGGTAGGGAGATATTTGAATACTTCAATTTTGGAGAGTTTATCGGCCAGCTTAACGATGCAAACCTCTTGTATAAGGTGGTTCAGAAGGTCAGGCAAACTGATCTAAGTCCAAAAGCTATTTCTAATCACGATATGGGGCTGGTTTTTGAAGAGCTTATCCGACGTTTCGCTGAGGGCTCGAACGAAACTGCAGGAGAGCATTTTACTCCCAGGGATGTTGTGCGACTTACTACCTCCCTGGTTTTCACTGAAGATGATGATGCCTTAACCAAAGAGGGGATTATTCGTACTATCTATGACCCCACTGCCGGCACCGGCGGTTTTCTCTCTTCCGGCATGGAATATGTGCATGAGTTAAACCCCAAAGCGGTAATGAGGGCTTTTGGTCAGGAGCTGAATCCTGAAAGTTATGCTATCTGTAAGGCGGATATGCTAATCAAAGGGCAGGATGTCTCCAATATCAAATATGGAAACACTCTGTCCAATGACCAGCTATATGCTGATAGATTTGATTATATGTTATCTAATCCCCCCTTTGGTGTGGATTGGAAAAAGATTGAGCAGGATATAAAAGACGAAAATACTCTAAAAGGATTTGACGGTCGTTTTGGTCCGGGGCTGCCCCGTGTATCTGACGGTTCACTTTTATTTCTTTTACACTTAATCAGCAAATTGAGGGATGCACCGGAAGGCGGCGCCCGTATTGGTATTATTCTAAATGGGTCTCCTTTGTTTACAGGAGGGGCTGGTTCGGGGGAATCGGAGATACGCCGCTATATTCTGGAAGCAGATCTCCTCGAGACCATTGTCGCATTACCTAACGATATGTTTTACAACACCGGTATTGCAACCTATGTCTGGGTGCTATCGAATAAGAAATCCAAAGAGCGGAAAGGTAAGGTTCAACTTATTAATGGGGTAAATCTCTATAGCAAAATGCGTAAATCCCTGGGCTCTAAACGTAATATCATGGACGAAAATGATATTGCCGCCATTACCCGATGTTTCGGTAATTTTGAAGTGATTGATGCACGAAAGCTGGACAAACCACTGGAAGCAAAAAGTAATCGTGGCCGGCAGTCAGCAAACCCTAAAACCGAGGCTCCTAAAACTTTTGGCAGCAAGATTTTCAATTCCTATGAGTTTGGTTATCGCCGAATTACCATTGAACGCCCCTTACGGGAATCCTGGCAGTTCAGTGATAAAAGGATTGCAGAGCTACGCTTTGCTCCTAAACCTTTAGATGCACCTATGAAATGGATATATGCAGAGTACGGGCAGGCCTGGACTGATGATATTGATTGTAAGGAATATGGTCAGGTAAAAGAGTACGAAGTGGATATTCGAAAACATATTAAAGCTCATTTCAGCGGCCTTAAAGAGAGGCAGGTTAAAAATCTATTGAACAGTAAAAAATGGTTAGGTCAGAAACAGATTCTGCTTAAAGCCAGAGAGCTGCAGAAGGTGATTGGTACAGAGCAGTCTGATGATATTAATGGTTATGATGATGTTCTTAAAGCTACTGGTATTAAGCTGGATGTCAAAGAGAAAAAGCAGATTACTACAGCTGTCAGCTGGAAAAATCCTGATGCTGAGCAAGTTATAAAGAAAATTCATAAGGATAAGAAAGCCAATCCTGTTTATGGGTTGTTTGAGGTTGACGGCAGGGTTGTTGAGTATAAAACCGATGGTGATCTTCGGGACAACGAAAATGTTGCCCTTGATCCATCTAAAGGTGTTAATGAAATAAATGATGCCTACTTTGCGAAAGAAGTTCTGCCCCATGTGCCGGAGGCCTGGATAGATGGTAGCAAAACTGATCTTAAGGATGGGGAGATTGGGATTGTAGGGTATGAGATTCCTTTTAATCGGCATTTTTATGTTTATCAGCCACCGAGGGATTTGGTAGAGATTGATGCGGATTTGGATAAGGTTAGTGCTGAGATTATGGAGTTGCTGAAAGAGGTTCATTCGTAATGGTTATTGACTTTACGCTTAATGTGAGTTATTTTAAATGTATCGAACCTGCCGCGCCTCTGTTTAACATGCGAAATTCGGCGGGTGTTTTTTTTATTGGAGTTTATTATGGAATATAATAAACTTCCCTACTCATACAACGAACAAGCCGACAAATTACTTTCCAAAGGTCTATTAGCAGATAAACAGCAAATTATTGACAGACTGAAGCGAGTCAGTTATTTCAGATTGAATGCATATTTTTACCCATTCAAAGATAAAACAACTAGAAATTTTAAATATCCCATAAATCTGGACAAGATATGGAAACATTATACTTTTGATCGGCAGCTAAGACTAATAGTTCTTGATGCGGTAGAAAGAGTTGAAGTAGCCATAAGATCTCAACTTTTACATATATTTGCACATAGGTATGGTACTTTTGGATATTTGCATGAGGAAAATCTTCCCTTTATAAACTCATACTCTGAAGATGGATATAATAATTGGATATCATCTTTAAAGAATGAGACCATAAGGAGTAGAGAAGATTTTATACGTCATTTCAGGAATAAGTATGGTGATAGTCACGATTTTCCACCTGTATGGACTTTAGCAGAAATTATGAGCTACGGTGATATGTTGAGATTCTTCAATGGTGTGGAAAATGATATCAGGCAGGAAATAGCTGCTGAATATGAAGTTAGCGATAAAGTCCTTGCCTCATGGTTGAAAGCAATTGGTGCAGTAAGGAATATATGTGCCCATCATGGTAGATTATTTAATAAAAGGTTGGGTGTCAAACCTCTACTTCCTCACATAAAACGATTTCCTGAGTGGCACGAGCCATTTACTATAGATAAATCAAAGGTTGTTTCTGTTCTGACGATTCTCAAATACATGCTCGATATTGTGGCTCCCACAAGCAGCTGGAGTCAAAGGTTTATTAAACTGATGGATGATTATGGGGATATCCCACAGCATTGGATGGGGTTTCCAGATAACTGGAAAGAGCATGAATTATGGAAGGATTTATGAAATATAAAGCTTATCCTGAGTATAAAGACTCTGGTGTAGAATGGTTTTGTGAATTGCCTAAACATTGGAATGTTGCATCGCTCAAATTATTGCTTGATATAAGAGACGGCACTCATGACACTCCTCCTTATGTTGATAAAAGTGATCAAAGTTATCCTCTTGTAACATCAAAAGATGTTACTTCAGGAAATCTCATTTTAGACAATTGTAAACATATTTCAATGAATGATTATCTATCAATTATTAAAAGGTCTAAGGTTGAAACTGGTGATATCTTGATGCCTATGATTGGTACTGTTGGGTCACCTATAATAATAAAATCAAAAGGTAATTTTGCAATTAAAAATTTAGCATTATTTAAAACTTCACAAAGTAAAAATATAAATACTTCATTTTTAAAGTATTTTCTACAGAGTAATGAATGTAATATCCAGTTTGGATTAGAATCAAGAGGAGGTGTTCAGAACTTTGTTCCTCTAGGAACTTTGAGAGATTTAGGTTTTATTAATGTACCTCCAAATGAACAAATTCAAATTGTTAACTTTCTCGATCACGAAACAGCAAAAATCGCTACTCTAATCGAAAAACAGCAGCAGCTTATAAAACTGCTAAAAGAAAAACGTCAGGCAGTCATAAGCCATGCTGTTACCAAAGGTTTAAATCCAGATGTCCCTATGACAGATTCCAGAGTGGAGTGGTTGGGAGAGGTTCCGGAACATTGGGATTTAGTGCCTTTGAAACATTTATGCAACTTCAGTGGAGGAGGGACTCCAAGCAAAGAAAACCTGGACTATTGGAGTGGAGGTAATATCCCTTGGGTTTCTCCTAAAGATATGAAAACATTTTGGTTGACAGAAACCCAAGATAAAATAACAGAAATAGCTGTGGAAGAATCTTCGACAAATCTTGTTGCAAGTGGAGCTTTATTGATTGTAGTCCGTTCAGGAATTTTACAAAGGACAATTCCTATTGCTATTAACAAAGTTAAGGTGACTCTCAATCAGGATATGAAAGCTTTAAGATTTAATTCATTAATGAATGTTGAATATGCAGCATATTATATTATGGGCTATCAGGAATCGCTATTATTGGAATGGTCTAAAGAAGGAGCAACTGTGGAAAGCATTGAACACGAGTATTTATCTGGAAGCATATTTCCAGTTCCTCCTATTGAGGAACAAAAAAATATTATTAAATCTA
>JAQIBN010000200.1 GCA_027859095.1 Spirochaetia bacterium
CCTCCTCCAGCCAAAATGAATGTTGAGGTTTGGCGTAAATTAATTAAAGCGATAATAATGAATAGTGTAATAAATATATCCTATAAGGCTCCTGGCCATGAAAAACCTGTTGAACGCAGACTCTGCCCCTATTATCTGCTTATAAACAAAGGGATGTGGTACATCCTTACAAATAATGAAATTCGTGACAGGATTGAAACTTACGCTGTACACCGGATATCTAAAATTGAAATTTTATCTGAACATTTTAGCATCTCTCCAGATTTTAGAATTGAAGATCGTATAGATAAAGACTGGGGCATTTTTAGCCATGAAGAAAAATATGATATTGAAATTGAATTTAATCAGTACATAGCCACCCATATAAAGGAAAAGGTTTGGCCTGGAAGTTATGAAATAACAGAAACTCCAGAGGGCTATATTACTCTAAAATTCACAACAAACCAGCTTGAAAGCGTACTTTTTTGGCTTCTCCCCTGGGGAACAGGTGCAAAAGTAATTAATCCGCCAGAACTTAAAGAGATGGTTCTTGAAGTTATCGAAGGAATGATGGAGTTATATTCTAATCCTTAATTACAAAAGTCTGTAAAAAATCAGAATATATTTATCTTCCTCAGTATATGTCTAAGGTCTCATGTTATTCTCTAAATATTATTTAACCTAATAGTTTATAAGGAGAACCGGAATGGCAAAAGAAGAGAATGAATCTGTAAATAATTTAGAAACAGCAGCGGATATTTTTGGTAAAGTTGTAGATAAGGCAACTGAAAAGGGACATAAAAATGCAACATTAGGCAGTGGTGCCGGAGCTGGAATTGGAGGAATACTGGGGTCTTTTGCTGGTCCTCTTGGTGCTATAGGTGGAGCAGCTGTCGGTGCTTTCATTGGGAATGTAATTGGCAATGCCAAAGATGAAGGTTGAGTAAATGTTACGGCATAGTATTTCGTTCAAAGCACGGAAAGTATTTAGTGCTGATGAGCTTTTTCCCATGGCAGAAAACTGGCTTGTTAATCGCTCAAAAAGCTCTAATTTTACTAAAATAGATTTTAAAATTCTTGATAAAAAAAGAGATGTTGAGATAAAGAATAAAAACGAGAGTGTTAGTACAAAAAAGTATAACGAAAATGGGTTTACTTTTACCTCTGTTGATTATAAAAAAACAACTTCCCAGGGAATATACTTTACATCGGTGCAGGTAATAAAAAACGGTAATGGAACATATATTTCGGGAAAGCTGCATACATTTTCCGGTGATAGAAAGGATATTCCTCCAGCAGGTCTTCCTAATATTTTCAAAATGCTTATGACTAAGGCAGAAGGTGGTTTGAATGGTACTTTGCCAATTCTTAAAAACCCTCTTAAGATAGATTACAATTCTGTTATCTCTGCTTTTAAAGATCTAGATAAGCCTTTACTACTACCCATTGTGTATCTCAGTGAAAAAAGCAGTAAATGTATTGATTCTGTTTTTCTAGCTAAAGAGTTGTACGCTAAAGCTGTAGTAGTTGCAGAAGGTAATCTTGAAACTGCAACAGTTCAAAATAAAGCAGGTAAAATTAGTTCCATATTATCTTTTCTAAAAAGGAAAGAAACTACAAATAATAATGTCTTAACGACTGAGGTTTTTTATCCAGATGGAGAGAGGGTTGTTATTGAATCTACAGGAAATGGAAAAATAGAAGAAAAAATTATTAGTACAATAATTGGAAGTCAGTCCAGGCAATATACTCCTGTTGATTATCGCTATGCCCTTGGTAAAAAGGATTACTGTAAAAATCTGAATTACAATGCTCCTAATCACTATTGTCAGTCTGTTTTTGAAATTATGGTAAGTTTAGGTAGCAGAGAGAGAAACAGAATAGAAGACTCTCTTGCAGCCGGTATAACAGGAAGAACTAATAAAGAACTATTATCTGAAGTTAATCGGATAATATTATTCCCACATGATCAGAATATGATAAAAGAAATAGATTATTATGAGTTAAAGAAGATTCTTGGAATAATTAGTATATCTAAGGCCAATGTTTAGATTTCTGGAGAAGGCTGTGAAAAAGGAAATTAATAATGAATAAGTTAAATATACAATTAAAAAAAATAGAGCATTTTGTAAAATATCCGTCAATGATACCTTATATTGGTCAGGATTATGAGTTGGATCTTCATAAGAAACTACTCCTAATAGGTGAAAGCAACTACTTGCCGGAAGAATCAGAAATCCATCTTGATGATAAAAAATGGTATAAAAGCTCAGAAGATGATTTAACTGATGAAGAAATTGAATGGATCAATTGCAGAGGCTTACTTGAGTGTAATTGGGATAGCCCTGGTCATTTTATTTACAGAGAATTGAATAGATCTCTTCAGGAAGTATTACCTATTAGTACTGTGGATAATAAAACGAGAGCTATTTCACATTGTGCATTTATGAACTGCTTTCAGCGTCCTTCAACTACTGGAAATTCAATAAAAAATTTATGTACCAGAATGGATATTGATGAAAGTAATAAAACGAAAAGTAGTGTAATAGAGATTATTAAACCGGATATTGTAATATTTGTATCCAAATTATCCTGGGATTTAGTTGGCAAAAATTATAAAGATAATCGTTTCGATTTTGTGTGTCATCCCGGTACAGGAGGACGATATTGGCATAATAATAAATATCCGCATGGAAAGAGAAAGTTTATAAGTATATTAAAGAAAAGATTTATTTTCCACTTTAACAAAACTACATTGATCCATAAAGAGGAAAGTCACGAAAAATAAATTATTATTATAAAAAAATATCATCCCCACTATATGTCTAACTAAGTATCTATAATTAGAGGAATCACTTTATGGGAGATGGTATGAATAGTAGAAGCAATAAAATAATCTATTTTTTCTGGGGTCCGGCAGGAGTCGGGAAAACAAGTACTTTGGCCAAGTATGCCTGTAGGGATGGTCTATTGTTGGATAATAAAACAGTATTCCTTACCAATGATGATTTCACAGTTGGGTCAAAGCTGGAAATCATGGCAGGAACAATGGGAGTTGATTATAAGTCTATCTCAAATGAACCAAGTTCCAGTGAAATAACCAACCTGGCTACTTACAACGCAGTTTTTTTTGATTATTTTACAAAGGAATCAATAGTTTGTATTGATAAAGTAATTTCAGAATTCAAAGAGTATTTCAGGATAAAGAAAATTTTTATCCTTAATGCCCTATTGCTGCCATACACAGAAATCATAGATGGATTATCAGGATTTGAAGCAGATGAATTAATTTTAACATTTGTTGACTATTTCCCGATGCTTGCTGATTCCAAAAGAACAGAACTGGAAAGTACTATTAAAACGTTGTCAAACTCTATGGAAATATGGATATCGAATGGAAGGATTATACAAAATGATTTATACAAATATAGAAATATTTTCATCCTTGGTGATAAACACCTGGAGAACCCTCCCTGGCCGAGAGGATGATTTAGAAACCAACAATTATTTCCTACTCTCAACAGAGATGAGGAATTATTTGGCTTGCTAATAGTGAATTATATTAGTTTGTAAAGCTCAATTATTCAACACCAAAGCAATCTTAGCAGCAGCCCTTGCATCACTTAAAGCTTCATGATGATCTAACGGAATATCGAAGTAATCACAAACAGTTGAAAGTTGATGATTACTCAAATTCGGCAGTTTCTTTCGTGATTCTTTTAATGTACAAAAGTATTTCGGTAATGACGTACTAATATCATGATATTCAAGGCAGGCTTTTAATACACCCATATCAAAAGGGGCATTGTGAGCTACGATTAATGGTGCATTTTCTATGAATCTGGATATTTTTTCCCATAGTTCAGGGAAGGTAGGTGCATCAATAACAGTATCTTCATTTATACCATGTATTTCATCTGTAAATCTGCTTAGAAAATAATCAGGAACGGGTTTTATAAAACTGACAAATTCTTCTATGATCCTTCCATCTTCTACAACAACAATACCTATCTGACAGGCACTTGTTCTATCATTGTTAGCTGTTTCGAAATCTATAGTTGTAAATGTCATTATTCTAACCACCTTTTTTTTTCTAAAAAACATTATATAAAAAAATATCAGTACAGCCAATGAGCAGTACTTGTTACTTTAGAAATTTTATCCAACTGTTCTGAATCCTTATCTTTAAATAGAATACTATCAGACAAGATAGACATAAAATGAGTATGTAAATTTTTTTCTTAAAAAGATATTATTAAAGATCCTATTC
>JAQIBN010000042.1 GCA_027859095.1 Spirochaetia bacterium
TGCCTATGCTGAGAGAAGGATTATTCCTCACCATGGTCGTAAGCAAGCTTCCAGCTCGGTTATGCATCCAAACCCTGGTCGGAAGCAAGCTTCCTGCTCGGGTATGCATCCTTACATAAAACTGGGGAGTCGTTTGTTTTTTACCAGGGAGAAGCTTGAGGGATGGATTGAAAGTAATGCAGTTCCGAGTATCGAAAGCGGGAGTGTTCAGAAATGAAATCTCCTTACCTGACTATAGAGAAGATTCAGCGGGCTGTGAAATTTCTTGAGAAGAGAAAGACCCATGCAAAGATGATGGGTAACAAGGAATGGGAGAATGAGTTTGATAATGCTATTACTGTAATCCGGGAGATGGCTGGGGTAGATTTAAACACATGAGTGATCTACCGGATGTAACAGGAAACAATTTACCTGCGAAGTTTATCGAAGAGGAAAGCTGGCTTCGTCAGCCAGGAGAGACTAACGCGGCCTATCATGCTTTTTGTCTCTATCGGGACTACGGAGGAGACAGGAGTATTAAGAAGGCTCTTAACCGGAGTAATACTCCCTTAAGCCGGAGCGGTATTTGGCAGGCCTGGAGCAAGAAGAATCTCTGGGTGAGGCGTTCGGGTGATTATGACAAACACCTGGATAATATCCGCAGGACAGAACGGGAGAATACTTTCCGGGAGCGGGAGAAGAAGCATCTTGCTATATCCCAGAAGATGCTGGATCTTGTCGAGAAAAGACTTGATAAGTTTGATGCTGAGGAGCTGTCCCAGGGGATGATTACCGAATGGCTGAAGAACTGTGTTTCCATTGAAAGAGAAAGCCTGGATTCAGAAGCCGAAGAGGGAAAGCCCGAAAACCTCAAGCAGATGCAGATTTCCTTCTTCGAAGAATTTGACGGTGTGTGAACAGACGTTTCCTTCCGACTGGAGCCCAGAGAGCAGCTCTTAGTCTAATAAAAAGCGGTGCCAAGCACATCCTTCTTTTCGGAGGAGCCAGAAGCGGTAAAACAACAATACTTGTCCTGGCTATAATATTCCGAAGCCTCAGATACCCCGGAAGCCGTCACCTTATCTGCAGATTACGGTTAAAGGATGCCAGAAGTTCAGTTCTTCATGAAACGATGATTCCCCTGGTCGTTCGTTGCACTCACTGCTCGGGGATGCATCCTTCCCTGGTTAAACAGGATTATTGGATCAAAGCTATACAAACTGAACCGTCATGATAATTACATAAGCCTCTACAACGGCAGTGAAATCTGGATCGGCGGTCTTGGAGACAAGGAACAGGTAGACCGGATCCTGGGTCACGAATACAACACTATCTACTTTAACGAAGTCTCCCAGATCTCCTACCACGCCGTAACAACAGCCTATTCCAGGCTTGCCATGAAAATTCCCGGCTGCAGGAATCTTTTCCTATACGACTGCAACCCTGCTTCCCCTCTTCACTGGTCCTACAGGGTCTTCATACGAAAGATAGATTTTAAAACAGATACTCCCATTGTCCGTCCAGAAAGGCTGCATCAATGACCGTTTCACCGAAGAGATGATCATTGCCCCTGAAGATCTCCCTGAAATGGAGTACTACACCGGAGGCCAGGACTTCGGCCTGAACATAGCAGGAGTAAAGATCGGATACCACAAAGACAAAACCTACGTAGTAAAAGACCATGGCGGCCACAACATAACAACAAAAACCTTCAATGACCAACTCAAAACCAAACACTGGTACGACGATGATTTCCCCGTCTACTGCGATCCTGCCGGAGGTGAACGAATCCAGGAGATTACCGGTGGCACAAAGGCAAACAATGCCGTAGATCCCGGGATTGATTACATTAATAGCCTGATTGAAAGAGAAAGATTCTACATATCCTCAGAATGCACCGGAGTACTATCCGAAATCTGGGACTACTCCAGGGATGAGGACGACAAGATAATAAAGATAAATGATCACTACATGGATGCTGTAAGATATGCAATATTCTCCCCGGCTCAATATGGTGTAATCATTGGTTAATAATTAAAATGTTCTTGTTTTCAGACAGAGATGGAAGTAAAATAATTATGTAATATGTAATATGTTAATTTGAAAATACGGAATGGTTATGAATAAATTTAATAAAGATAAGATGAATGAAGCACAAAAAATATGATTAATTCAACAGCAATAAGTGCATTGAAAGCAACTCAAAAGATGATGAATAGTTCTGGAGCAATAGCTGCAATGAAAGCAACTCAGGAAATGATGAACAATTCTGGAGTAATAGCTACAATAAAAGCAACTCAGGAAATGATGAATAATTCAATAACATTAAAAGCAATTGAACAGATAAAAAGTAGTGTAGTTAGCATTGGAATAGTAAATTCTGTTAATAATGATAATGCTTTAGGTATAAATACAATAGCAGAG
>JAQIBN010000055.1 GCA_027859095.1 Spirochaetia bacterium
TAATTGATGTTTCCTGTTTCCAATGCTTTCCTGGCATCTGTTGCGGCTGGTCCGTCATAAGTGTCACAATGAGCACTGGCCTTTATCGACATTAGGAATAGGGTGAGCCCGATGGTTAACAATGCGGCTAATAATAATAAAACTTGCATAAAAATTTCTCCTTTCTTTTTTGATTAATGGTTTCTTTCTTGCTCTTTATGTACTTATTTTAACATAGAAATTGGCTTTGAAACCAGGGGATGAGACTTCTTTTCGAGATATAAAAATGTACTTATTTGATTTTGATCCTAAATGCATGTTTGTTGCATAATGAAATTGGACAAAGTTGCAAAGTAAATTCCCCATAGTTGCAACCCGGAATTCCCCACAATTGCAGAATTAAAATGTGAGGAATTACAGCAATAATATATCCTTGTAATATGAATCATTCATAGTTACAGGGAGTATACGCTATCATCTTAATTCTTTAGCTTCACTTTTTCATATAAAAATATCACCATTCACAATCTCACCTAATTCACAATCGAAACTTAATACCTTTAAAAATAGGTTATCTTCAAATTCATATTTCAATTCTTTACCTACAGGGAAGTTATCAATTTTAGGGTAGATCAAACATACAATCTTTGTTTTCTTATATTTTTTTCCATAAGCATACATCTGATATATATCAGACTGACTTATACCAAAATGGGTTTTAGATGAATCCAATAACTTCCATTTGGTGTCTGCTACAATAGTTTCATCAATAAGAATATCAGGCCTAAGCCTGAATTCTTTTCCAGGGTTTACAATTAAATACTCCGAACTAACCTGTGTCTGAATAATACTTTCAGGATATTTTTTCTTTAAACAAAATGCTACATAATCCTCAAATACTCGGTTCATATCAAACAACAAAGCAAAAGCAATACTTTTGCCTTTAAGTGATGTAAAACTCTCTTGGTGCAGAAATAATTTACACCAATGTAATACCAACTCATATGCACGCATCTGTCGGTCAATCTGCAGATTTTGAAAAGAAGATTTAATATCGTAAATTGGCTCAATTCCGTTAAACACAAATAGGAATTCTCTTAGGCGTTTTTTATTTGAACTACTAATTGACTTTCCATACAAAAATTCCAAAGTAGTTCGAATTAACCTGTTTTCAATACGATTAACCTGATATTCATCAAAAGCAACATAAAACCGTTCTTTATGGACTATATTTTTACGTATATGCTCTGAGGTTTTTAAACGTCCTTTAAGGAATTTAGCATTTTCCTCTTGATTTATATAAGTAGATTTGAGCCCTTTCCGTACCAATACAGTCAGCTCTTCACAAAACATGGTTATAAATATTTCCAGTAGATGCATAGAAGTAGTTTTTAAAGAAGCAGTATTATAATGTCTAAATGGAGAGTTCTTCAAAGTTTTCAACATCTTTAAAAAGACGGCTCTGGCCCCCTCAGCATTATCATTCCCAATTTTTGGTAAAATTTCTATTACCGTCCCATTACTTGTTTCTATAATCCCTACATACTGTTGAGCCTTTAAAGTTTGACCAAAACCTTTCATATATGAAGGCCTTAGAAATGAAGTGCCATTATCATTATTCTGGAGAATAAAAGTATTAATCTCCAGAAACATATCTACAGGCAAACCAATATGTCCAAAAATTTCACTAATTTCCCCAGAAGCAGAGATAAATAATGAATGATGTTCTAACAAAGTCAGGTGTTTATTCATTTAATAATTTTTTAGAAATTTCTTGATATACAGCTTTTTTATAAATCTTCTGATAACAAAAAATATCAAAGTCTACACCAATTTTATATTCTGTTTGATTATCATCAATCTCATCATGATTAAAACCTAGTACAGTCACCTCATTAACAGATCTACTTTGAATAAAACGATATTTATTAATGCCACTATCAAAATCAGTACTATCAGCAGAATCATTACTAAATTGTTTATAATGATCTCCTAAAATAATCTGAATCTTTTCCCAGTCATCATAAAAATATTCCTGCAACAATGGAATTATTTTATTTTTCATTACATTATCCAGCTCTTCTTTGGAATAAACATTTAATAAATAAGCATGACCAATGGTATGATCCCTATCATACAGATATTCAATTCGCTGATTTATTACAGTTAATATAGAATTCAAGTTTATAGGTAAATTATTACCTAAAAATTCTCCTAGAAGTTCAGGTTGCGGTATGATTTCAATAAAAGTAAATCTGCGGCGTAATGCTGTGTCCATTAGTGCTATAGATCTATCTGCAGTATTCATAGTACCTATAATTACTAGATTTGGTGGAACTCCAAATAATTCCTTAGAATAAGGCAAAGTAACAGTAATTTCATTCTCCATACCCAACCGCTTGTCGGATTCAATTAAAGTGATTAATTCTCCAAAAATCTTAGAAATATTCCCCCTATTTATTTCATCAATAATCAGAACATAGGGCTTTAACTTTTCCTGTAGACCAGGGTTTGCAATTTTCTTCGTTTTTAAATGCACAATTAACGCCTTATAATAAGTTTTCAATCCACCTAATGTTTCCAGCTCTTCTGGGTTTCTAAAATACCTACGCAAGGAATTGACGCTTAAGGTATGTCTACGTGAGCGATTTTGCTTCTCAAATCTAATTGTTTTTTGAGTTACTTCATAGATTTTAAACTGTCCTTGAGTTGTTGGGATGATAATAGCTTCTTCTTCTGATTCCAAAGATTCAGTCAGTGATTTCCAGACCGTGGTAAAATCTTTTTCCATGGAATTAAGAGAATCCCTCCAATTTGTTTCTGCGGCTGTAGCTATGGTCTGAAATATACCAGGTTCAATATCATAAGAAATATCACCACCAATACTAAGAGGTTTTATACCCTCAATAAAATCTTCATAAGAAAAAGTTTGATGAAATGTTGTAAAAGATATCTGTCCCTCGGCTTTATATTTATCAAAACGTTTCTGTAACTCTGATCTATTTAAATCTTTTAATTTATCTATCGAGATTCCTTCAATTATTTCTAATGTTTTATATAGTGTATTATATGTTTTTCCAGTTCCAGGAGGTCCATATAAAATAATATTCATATCTTTATCAAATGGTTCTACGAATAGTGATAAAATACTATGGTAATTTTGTGCTGTAATTTTAAAATTTGTTCCTTGAGAATTTTTTATTATCGAAATATCTTTTCCCCATTCTTCAGCTTGAATTTTTTTACGTAAAATGGGATTGAAAACAAAATGTTTGGTTAAATTAATAGCACACTTAATAGTTGTTGCAGTATCATCAGAGGCTTTGCCATCAATCCATAATTCTGGAGCATCATCTTTTATGTGTTTCGAAGGAGCATCTGTAACTATCCCCTCTGCATACACTCCTGCGTTTTCACCACTTTTCCAAAGTAGAACAATATCACCTACCGTTATTTCATTTTGATAACGAGAAACTTTCCACGTAATGCTATTTTTGCTGTCGAGGTAAGTTTCTACATCAAAAAGTTGAGGATTACCCTGAAAAATCCAATATGAAGATTCCTCATCGGTCCTATCATCCTCTAATTCGTTTAAGGGGATTAGCCCATTAGTCTTAATTTCCTGAACCTTCTTTTGCTGAACCTGAAATTCTTCAGGGGATAGGAAAAAATCATCTTCTAGGTGGAATTCCTTGATTAGTTCATCTATTTTAGGGATATAATCAGTTAAGAACAGATTTAAGGTTTTTTTCAGGTCTTTGGATTGGAATAAAATTTTATAATAATTTTTTCCTTCTACTCCTTGCTCTCCACAGGCTTCCAAAACTTTATAGTAGAAATCTTTGTGCTTCTTATTATCTTCAGACCCAAAAACAATATCGATGTGAATAGATTTAATTTCTCCATCCTTAAACTCAATTTCATAACCAATTGTTTGAGTTTTACTTTTCCAATCACTTTTTTTATATGGTGAAACAAAAATATAGCTGGCATTTCCTCGAAACCAGTACCCAGCTTTAAAACGTCCCTTACTATCCATCATTGTTCTGGTGGTAAAAGTAAAATCAGCTTTATTTTTTCTTTGTTCTAAAAGTATCTCTAAAATATTTTCGTGGTATTTTTGGAAATTCATTTTCTACTCCAAATATGCAAATTTTTATAAATATGGAATTATTCTATATTATTTAAGTAGTATAAGAAAGAACTTAAATGATATATCACTCTAGCTATTATTTTGTCCCTCATCACAGTATTAAAGAAAAGACGACATAAGTAGAATCAAACTATAATAGCTACTCTAAAATATCATCCTCTGCTGACAACTCTAAAAGAGGAATAGGCTGAATAGCTTTACCTGCAATCCCCCTTATAGATCCATACATATCAGTTGTATTTAATAAAACCTTCTCTATTTGCTTCTCTCTCTTTTTCCATATACTTCTCATTGAACGTTGTTCAGAATCGAGGTCAGATTTCATTTGAGTAAAACCTTCTACTATTGCCTCAATCTGAAGCTTAAACTCATTGCTAGTAAGAAAGTCATAGAGCATACCCATTTTATCACCCTTGTTTTCCTGGGTACTAATAGCTGTACTAATTTGAATAAGAGTTTCTCGTAATACTGTACATAAACCTTTGAACTCATCAAATGTGCAAATCCAAATCCCATCTTTTAAACCAAGGCGATCCATATCAGCAGGTAGAACTTCTGTAACTAATACACCTATTTTTGCATTTTTCTCTCTAATATCAGATTTAAACTTTTCAATCCAACTTGCAGAAAAAGATTTTGTACGCTTACTTTCATAATAGATAGAACCACAATTATGATGTGTTCTTGTGTTAACTATTTGAAGACAATCTGCACCACGTTCACCTTTCTTTATTTCCTGAATTGTATCTAATGGGAATTTTTCAGCTAACCATTCCTCAATAGCTAATTCCTGAACTTCTCCTTGAGTTTGCATAGACCCTTGATCCTGCTTCCTCTTCATCTCTTCAGTTAATTTCTTTTGATCCTCTAGCTGTTTCTCAAGTTCTTTGTATTTAAATTCATTTCTATCTTTTTCTTCTTTCTGTATTTTTTCCTTTTCTTCAGCCAGCTTCTTGTTCAGTTCTTTTTCTGATTCAGCTTTACTTGTTGCTTCAAGCTCATCTTTTTCTCTTTTTAATTTTTCAAGTTCTACAGAAGTTTTATTGAGTTCTTTAATTTTATTTGACTTTTCATCTAACTCTTCTTTTAGTGATTTGAGTGCACCTGATTGTTCTTCTTCTGCTTCAGACTTATATTTCTTCTTTAAGGCAAGTTCTCTTTGCTTTACCTCTTCATTTACTTGTTTTGTTATTTCCTCTTTCTGTTGAGACCTTTCAGCTTCTATTTTTTTTCTTTCGTCCTCAAGCTTTTTAAGCTGATCATCATATTTCCCTTTTTCTTTTGCTATCTCATTGCTGTATTGCTTTTTAAGCTGTTCATCAACTTGATGATATAAAATCTCATTAACATCAATTGCTTCGCCACATTTAGGACAGTGAATAATACTCTTTTCCTGATTCATATTTGTTCTCGATTTTCTATAAATAAATATGCTAAAACTGATTCCCAGTCAGGAAACTTATCTGAACCAAAGTGAATATGCTCTCCTTGAAATTTATCAACTCCATTTTTAAACCTATCATCAATAAGATAATCACCTCTATTTAGATTCTTATGATGTGAGAGGATTAGTCTTTTATAAGCATGTTTACCAAGATACTTTTTAGCCCATATCAACTTATCAGACCATGCTGTAGGATTTTCCCATGGAGAAGTTGATAAAATATAGGTATCAAAATGACTAGCTATCTTATTAAATGCTTCAATAGCTCCTGAGATTGGAGTCATCATTGAGAAAATATCAGGAATCTCATCTTCACGATCTTTATATTCAGCTTTAATCTCTTCTGATAGCTTTGGAAATGCAGAGGGAAAATCTACTAAAACATTATCCATATCTATGTATACAACTTTTTTCATATTATTCCTTTTTTTAATATAACGTTTTTAACACATTAACATAAATTGTCTATGATAGATAGCTTCTCCTTTTCTTTCACAGGTGGGGTATTTCTGCTTACCATTTCAAATAAACTCAATACAGAAAAGAATAGTATCAAGGTTAATAATACGGTAATAATTCGACTCCTCTATAGTATAGACCTGAATATCATCATTATCAGCTCCAGAATTTTTTTCAGGAATATCACATCTATTTATTTCATCTCTAAGAGATTGCCTGAGATCATCAAGACTTGAAAAATGACCATCATTAATTTGTTGAAGGACATTATCAAAAATTGTAAAATCATAGTAATCCTTCAAAGCTCCAAGTTCAATTGCTTCAAGCCCATTAAGAGATTCCTCAATCTCAAGCTTTTCCAATTCAAGAATTCTGCTTTTTATTTTCTCTTTTTCTGTCCCAATTAAACTGCAGATATACTTCTTGTCCAATTTGTTCTCCTTCTGTAATTTGTTTTTCACCAATCAAAAGTAATTACAGCATTTTTACACCAGGAGTACTCTTTAGATCTTAAAGACTGGAACAACTATACTGTTCCGCCTTCTTAATACTTTTTTAGTGCCAGATACTTTCTCCTTCTGAATTATTTATATGATTATTTTACACTGAGATGGGTGACAGTACGTGTCCTATATTTGATTTATTTTTGTAATTTTAAAAATTTCCATATAAAAGTCGGAAGAATCGTTATTTTCTTGCTTCGGAACTATATCGCCGGCACTTTTATTTAAAGTCTCCTTTTTTTACAGTAACTTATATGTTACTGTATTATATGAAGATTAGGGAATATATTAAATGGTTTGATGGTATTGGTGAATATCGAATTAATTGGGGTCCCGGATATCGTATATATTTAGCTCAAGATGGCAAAGAATTAATTATTTTATTTGGCGGTGCTCTTTTAGATGAAGCACTTTCCTTATTTTTAAATGGAGAATCAGATGTAGCAAGATTAGTCTTAAGAGATTTAGTAAATGCTACTGTAGGTTTTGAAGATTTAGCTTCTGAAATCGAAAAATCCAGTAAAAGTTTGCATCGTATGTTATCTGCAAAAGGTAATCCTACTATGAATAATTTAACTAATATTTTTACGGTATTAAGAGAAAAACTTGATGTAAATATAGAGGTTCGTGCAGTACCGTTACATTAAAAGAATAGAGCTTTTTGAGCTTTCCCACAATTTTAATTAATATAAAGCTCTTCTCTAATGTAGAGAACTTTAACTGGCGGAAAAAGCCAAAAACAGACCAATTCAATAGACATTGCAAAAGCTTCTAGCAGATGTAGTTTTGCATAAGAAGAAAAATTTTAATCTCTGCCGGGTTTAATTCCTCGCAGCTCTGCTGCGTTTTGAAAGGATATAAAATAAATCAAAGTCAATGTAGTAATTCTTTGCTGACCACCAATTATCGCTTATAAGCAATGGTAATATTATAAATACCCGTGGCACCTAAATACCCAGAGCAAACGCATCTAAACCAGGTTGATTTTTAATTGCCTCTCCTTTCATGACTGTTTTATTATTTCATCTGCATATTTTTGGACAAGAACCCTAAAGTGGTTGTATTCTTATACGGCTACCCTGACCTCAAGTTACAAAAGACTTGAAATGGTGAACACAAGGGTATAGTATTGGAA
>JAQIBN010000065.1 GCA_027859095.1 Spirochaetia bacterium
CTTTCAAGCATTGCAAGAATATCACCTTCTCCGGCCATATCCATGGAATTACAAATAATCTGATAGCTGCCCCTTTTTGCATAAACAGCAAGTGTTCCCTTTACTTTAACTCTCTGTCCATCTTTTGGTAGAAATCTTACTCCTGCAGATTTCCCTTTAAACATTACACCTTGTATCATGGCATCATCATCTTTAAGAGTGAAATACCAGTGTCCTGTACTGGACGGCCTGAAATTGGAAAGTTCCCCTTCTACAGTTAAGGCCATAAAAGAGGACTCAAGAATCTCTTTTATTAGAAAGGTGAGATCTGATACCTGGTAAATTTTATCTGTCTGATTAAACATTAGTAGAACCGTAATTTGTGAAAAGATCTCTTTTGGTAAATGGGGATTTCAAAAACCTGCGGAAAATTTTAAAATTTGTAAGCCATTCTATTCTACTACCATTTTTTTTGGTCTTCAGCATTCTTTCAACTAGAAAAGGGGTTACCGTTTCCACTCGGTCAGCCAGAATATTAAATATCTTTATTGTTTTTTCCTGTTCTTCCTGACTAAGATTTTGAAGAGGTTTTATAATAAAATCTGTTACTACCATTCCAGGAGAAATTGTTCCAATAAGTACATTTGTATTTTCTGCTTCCTTTGAAAGGGCTTTGGTAAAATATCTAACGGCTTTTTTAGTTGTTCCATAAACAGCCATTTTAGGCCGAATCATACCATTACTTCCAAAACCTTCCATATTGAATATTTTGCCATAACCCTGCTTTATCATTCGATTCATGACTGCAAGACTGCCATGCATCAGACCTGTGACATTGGTGGAAATAATATCTGTATATGTGTCAATATCAAGATCCCAGGAGTATTCCATATTTTGCCCCTTTCCAGCATTATTAACCCAGATATCTATAGGGCCGATAGCATTGGATGCCATGTCACATAATTTTTCTACTTCCAATCTATTCGTAATATCCGAAGTAAATCCGGATATTTTTCTATTAGGAAAGTCATTCTGTAATTTTGTTAATGTGTTTTCCAGTCGTGTTTCATTCACTCCACTAATTGTCACATCACAATTCTGTTTTAGAAAATTTGTTGTAAGACCCAGGCCTATCCCTCTGGACCCACCAGTAATTACAACATGTATAGTATTATTAATCATAAGTTCTCCTGTAAAAGCCTCTTAAAATTATCTGATGAATCTTAGCATGTAGCCCATTATGTGGTCGAGCTATTAATATGATTTTGATAGCTTTGTAATAGACAAACTAGTTTACTTAGGGCTCTTTTACTATTAAACTCAATATAATAAATGATATGGAGATTAATATGAGTTTTACAATGTCTATAGGATCTAAAGCAATTGATTTTAGCTTACCTGCAACAGATGGAAGAAAATACAGCCTTAAAGAATTCGATAATGTGGATGTTCTGGTAGTTTTCTTTACCTGTAACCACTGCCCCTATGTTATAGGCTCCGATGAGGTTACCCGGAAAACGTCTGAGAAGTATATGGATAAGGGTGTCAAATTTGTGGGTATTAACTCAAATAGTAAAAATACTTACAGTGACGATGATTTTCCTTCTATGGTAAAGAGAATGGAAAAATATAAGTTCCCATGGACATATCTCTATGATGAAAGTCAGGATATAGCCAGAGCTTATGGAGCCCTCAGGACTCCTCATTATTATGTATTTAATAAGAAAAGGGAGTTGGTTTATACGGGCAGGGCTGTAGATAACCCAAAAGATACTTCTAAAATGACTGTAAATGATCTGGACAGGGTTCTTGAAGAGATTACAAGTGGTGAGCCAGTATCTATTGAGATAACTAACCCTCTTGGGTGTAATGTTAAATGGGATGGTAAGGATGCACACTGGATGCCGGCAGAGGCCTGTGATCTGGTTTTATAGTTTTCTCAATTTCAATTTCCCTGTTTTTTTCTTGACTAACATATTCTTCAGGGATACACTGCTTTTTTCATGAATCACAATAAATCTATTATTGTGATTTAAAATAAAGGAGAAATACAATGAAAAAATTATTGGTTCTTATTTCACTTTTTACCCTTGTAATAAGCTTTTCAGCTTTTGCCGGTGGGGATAGTGAAGAAAACACTGGGATGAGTGCAAACAAAATAGCTGCTCTCTTCCCAGGATCAATTCAGGATGCTGACTATAACACTCTTGGTTATATTGCACTGCAGGAAGTTGCAAATTCCGAAAGCTTAAAATCCAGCTATTCTGAAAAAATTGCTGTTCCGGATGCAGAAAGAGTTATGAAAGAATATATTAATGCAGATTTTAATATTATTTTTGTTCATGGTAATCAGTTTAATGGGGCAGTTGCAAAAGTGGCTCCCGAATATCCCAATGTTACTTTTATAATTGAGATTGATGCAAAACCTGAAACTCTGGCACCTAATGTCTGGTATATAGGAAGAAATTACTACACTGGCTTTTATGTTCTTGGAGCTCTGGCATCAATGAAAACAGAAACCGGTAAAATTGGATTTATCGGCGGCCTTGAGCTTCCTTTTATACGTGGTGAAGTAAATGCTGTTAACCAGGCTCTTAGTGATATGGACTCAGATGCATCTCTTCAGTATCTCTTTGTTGGAGATTTTAATGATCCCCTTAAAGCCAGACAGGCGGCAGAAGGTTTGATTTCCCAGGGGGTTGATATTATTATATCTGCAGTAAATCTTGGTAATTTTGGACTCTACAGCGCAGTTAAAGAAGCTGGAAGACCTGTTTTTTTAACTACTACATATACAGACAAAGCAACCCAGGCTCCTGAGAATTATCTTAGTTCAGACATTTTTAATTTTAGTATTCCTCTTAAAGAGATAGTTGCAAATATAGTTGCTGGTGAAAAATCCGGATTCCTGAATATGGAATATGGCGAAGGCATGGCAAGATCAACTCAGTTTCCTATTATGAATGTCAGCGACTCTGTAAATGCTGCAGTTAAGCAGATATCAGAAGATGTTGCTTCTGGTAAAATTAAAGTGGATATGGTTCTTGATAAGGTTCTTCAGTAATAGAATTGTAGTGTCTAAATACGTTAAGGACTCCTTCATGGGAGTCCTTATTTAATTATCAGATGTATATTTTCTAATGTAGGGGGTGGGTTTTTTGGTTGAAAATGACTATATAAACTGTAAGAATATTAGTAAGAAATTCGGAGAAGTAAAAGCTCTTGATGATATTAATTTTGTAGTTAGAAAGGGTGAAATTCATGGATTACTGGGTGAAAATGGAGCCGGAAAATCCACTCTAATGAATATCCTCTATGGCCTTTACAGTCCTGATGAAGGTGAAATAATAATAGGTGGAGAAAAAACTAATATAAAATCTCCTCTGGATTCAATAAAGATAGGGATAGGGATGGTTCATCAGGTTTCTACTCTGGTTCCGGATTTTACGGCTGTAGAAAATATTATTCTAGGTTCTGAAGGTGAGAAGTTTACCCTTCCGATATCCAGAGAAAGAGAAGATATAATTAAAATATCTGAAGAATTCGGGCTTCAATTTCCTGCTGATGTGAAAATTAAGGAATTATCTGCAGGGGTTAAACAAAAAATAGAAATAGTTCGCGCTTTGTATGGAGGAGCTACTCTTCTGATTCTGGATGAACCTACTACTTCTCTGGTTGAGAGTGAATTCCAGCAGCTTCTCAAATCGCTGAAAGTTTTTGTAGACAAGGGTGTTACAGTAGTATTTATAACCCATAAAATCAAAGAGGTTATGGAAGCCTGTACAGCTGTTACGGTACTTCGAAAAGGAAAAGTACAAGCCAGAGTTCCTAAAGAAGAGTTAGGTGTAGAAAATCTTGTTAAGCTGATGTTTATGGAACAGGATATAGAAGTTACCGAAAGCGCTCTACCTAAGGTTAATCTTCCCGAAATCGAATTGAGTGAAAAACCTGTTGCGCAGGTGAAAAATATTTCGATAATTGGGGATGATACAAGCCCGGGATTGAAAAATATTTCTTTTGATATATTTGGAGGAGAAATCCTTGGTGTTGCAGCTGTTTCCGGAAATGGTGAGAAAAGTATTGCAGAATGCATTATTCATCCAACTATGTTAGATAGTGGAGAAATTTTCATTGATGAAAAATCTATGAAAAATAATTCTCCTGTAGAAGTATTTGCCAATGGCGTTTTTTATACCCCCGAGGATCGAATAAAAGAGGGTATTTTAAATGAAGGCAGTATAAAAGAGAATATTTTACTTGGACATCATCAGGAAGATAGATTTTTAAAAAAGAAAATATTTATTGATTGGAAAGAGGCTGCCTCTGCGGCAAGAGATGTAATTAAAGAATTTAATGTAGCTACCCCGGATGAAGATCTTTCTATACGAAGATTGTCAGGAGGGAATATTCAAAAAGCAATACTGGGACGCGCATTTGTCAGCCCATTGAAGCTTCTCGTGACCCATAATCCAACCTCCGGGCTCGATATCTCAACAGTTGAGTTTATTTTTAACAAATTGGTGGAATTGCGAAATAAGGGTGGTGCTGTTCTTTTTGTTAATGAAGATCTTGATGAATTGATGATAGTTTGTGATAGAATTGCAGTTCTTCATGATGGTGAGCTTAAGGGTATATTTAAACGTTCAGAGTTCGATAAATTCAAAATTGGTCTCTTGATGATAGGAGGATGATGTGGCGCAAAAAAATAAATATAAATCTTTAATATTAAGCAACCTGATTATATATGGTGCTGCAATTATTCTAGCTTTGGGAGTAATTTCAATTTTTGTGGCAGTTCTTGGTTATAATGTTTTGGAAGCCCTTCGTACACTTCTTACTACATCGTTTAAATCATCCTTTGGTTTTTCTGAGACAGTTAAGAAGGCTATTCCCCTTTTATTTGCCACTTATGCATTTACCATACCCTTTATGATTAAATTTTTTAACATAGGTGGATGGGGGCAGATGCTCTTTGGCGGGACAATGACTGTAGTAGTTGGTTTGACTCTTGGACCTCTTGGACTCCCGTCTATAGTCATGGTTCCTCTTTTATTACTGGTTGGTATTATTTCCGGTGGACTGTTTGCTCTTCTTGCAGGATTTTTGAAGGCCAAATATGATATTAATCCCATAATTTCAACTATTATGCTTAATTTTACTGCCTATCAATTTGTTAATTTTATTGCTACTTCCAATATTTTTAGAGATCCAAATGAGGGGCACCCAATTACAAGAAGACTCTCAGAATCTTCGTTAATGGGTTTCTTTGGAGAGATACCAGCATCCATTATTTTAGCTGTTATTGCAATTATAATTGTCTACCTGATAATGAAGAAAACCAGGCTGGGTTTTGAAATTACAGCAGTCGGTCATAATCTTACAGCTTCAGAAACGTATGGTATTAATTTTAGTAAAACAATAATGGTAGCATTTTTTATAGGTGGTGCTCTTGCAGGATTAGGTGGATCACTGGAAATGCTTAATATTCATGGTAAACTTATAGAGGGATTTGCAAAAACCAGTGGGGCTCAATACGGGGTGTTCGGAATATTGACCAGTCTGGTCGTTGCAGGAAATCCTCTTGCTGTTCCCCTGGCAGCATTCTTCATGTCAGTTCTTCTTGTTGGTGCAGATTCTCTTCAGCGCACAATGCAGATTCCTGTAGAGATTGTTTTTTTATCTCAGGCAGTAATTGTTATGTTCATTGTTATTATCCGGGAAAGATACGGAAAGGGGATTAAATAATGGCTTTTATAACTTCCTTTATATCGAGTGTAATGGTGTATACTACTGTCTATACTCTAGCAAGTCTGGGAATTCTTATATCCGGTCGTACGGGTGTTTTTAATGTAGCTGGAGAAGGCATAATGCTGGCTTCTGCTTCTGCCGGTTTCCTTGCAGCTTTTCTGAGCGGCAGCTGGTTTATCGGCTTCCTTGCGGGTGCTTTAATGGGTGCCTTTTTCGGACTTATACTTGTTTTTGTTCACGAAACATTTAAGGTCAATCAGTTTATACTTGGTATCTGTCTGGTTATCTTTGGATCAGGACTTTCTGATCTTATCTACAAACTTGTAGTTGGTGTTCGCTTATCTGCTCCCATTGCTCCGGATACTCCTGAAATAATTATCCCACTGCTCTCAAAAATCCCGGTTCTCGCTGGATTCATTAATCAGGATATTATTGTCTATTTTATGTATGGAGCTGTTATTATCTCCTGGTGGTTTTTCTATAAAACGAAGATTGGCCTTGAAACCCGGGCCATTGGTGAAAACCCAAAGGCAGCAGATGTTGTAGGTATAAATGTTTCCAGACGCAGATATCTTGCAACAATTATCGGATCTTCAATAATAGGTGTTGCAGGAGCATATTTAACAATTTCGATTACAAAGACATACTCTCCTGATATTTCTGCAGGGAGAGGTTTTATGGCTATCGGTATTGCAATTTTTGCAAGCTGGAAACCACAGCGGGCAATAATTGGCGGTTTTATTTTTGCCTTTATCGAAGTTTTTGCATTTCAGCTGCAAATATTGTCAGACAAAATCCCATATCAGTTTTTTCTAATGCTTCCATTTATTTCTGTACTGGTGATTATGGTTATATACAGGAAACACATTGAATTCCCGGCTTCAGTTGGAAAACCTTATAGTAGAGAGTAGGCTAAGTAAGCCTGGAATTATTATTACAGACCTCATAAAATGACTTAAAAAATCCCTGTTTTTTAGGACACTTTTAAGGCTTGTTTCCAACTTCCAAAACCAACCATTTTCCGTTTGGAGTCTGGGCACCCATGCCTGTAAGTTTTTTACAAAGCTGTTCTTGAGCAATCCTTCTTTTAGGTTGCCCCATAGGTTCCAGCATAACTCTCACTTCGTGTTCGCATACCTTAATCCATCCATGGCAATTTGCAATGGCATAGAAAAGATCTACAAGGTTATTCTCCTCATCAAACGAACCCCTAAGATTTTCTACAAGATATTTTCTTGCATTCCATACTGATGCCGTAACAAAATCAAATAGCCTCTTGCCCTCATTATCCAACTTCTGGAAAGATCTGTAATCCTCAAGTTTTGATATGTCTATCCTTCCAGGCAAACTTTTAATTTCTTCCTGTAGATATTTTAACCTCTTTTCTTTATTTTCTATTTCTTCCTCTAATATTTTTCTGGATTTAATTACTTTAGGCGTCCCATCTTTCTTAAGAAACTGTTTTTTTGTTGACACCTTTTTGTAAAGTTTATCCAGTTCTTTTCTGATAACTTTAATTTCATTCTGCTTTTTCTTCACTTCAGGATTTACAATTTCCTGATCACCGCTTGAGATCAACTTAAACCCGGGATGGTAATGGAGGGGATGTCTGGTTGCGATATGTTTGAAAGTATTCTCTGATGCTCCCCAGCGACTCAAAATAGCTTTTGCACAATTTTCAGTATCAAGCCGATTATCCTTATCCCATGCAAGACCGCATACACGCTTGTCCGTTTTTTTGTTCCAGATATAGATTCGTCTTAGCTTAAACGAATGTGTTTCATTATCCTGTTTATATTCAAATTGTTTTTTCTCTTCGAAAACAGAATATTCCTTTGTGTTAAAAGTGAACGATCCTGAAAACTGTTCAGCTCCTATAGCATCCAGCTTCTTTTTATCGACATGTTTCTCCCAGGTTACAAAAGAGCATTCTGCCTGAACCAGACCCCAGAAAAAGGCTCTCCCACTGCCTTCTCTATCAAATACCATTATCGGTCCTTCTGGAATTTCGGTTTCCCATTTCCTTCTCAACTCCGAAATACGCCCCTTTAGATCTCCTTTACCTTCCTGAATCTCAAAATCTACGATATTTCCGTTAATATCACAGGTTACAAGGTTACTCTGTCCAGGAACAGGCATTCTTCTTTGGGTATTATAACTATAATGCACCTTATCTTTGCCCGTATATGGAAGAAGATGTCCATCTGTAAACCACTGCCAAACACTCACAAGTCCACCTCTTATCTGAAACTTGAAATAATCTGTCAGCAAATTTTGAGAAACATTTTTCTCTGCAGCATTATAGAACCATTCCCATACCTTTGGCAAAGAGGGAAGTTTTCCTATTCCCAAAATAGCTCCGGCTTCTTTCAGCCTAATATTTTTTAGTTGCTCTATGCTCTTTATATTTTTCGTAACCATTAGCAGAAATACCATAAATATTTTATATGTAGAACCAAAATATCCTATTATAAGTTCCATCCATCGCCACTGTTGGATCAAGGTTATCAAGTAAATAAACATTCCGGCATATCTTGTTTCTTGCCAGTCATGGTTATCTGAAAAGATATGTTCATTGTTTTTTATCTTTCTTGTGGATGATGTTCCATTTGCAAAATTAAATTCATTCCCATGGATTTTGATTTTACCTTTTGCCTCTATCTCTTTTATTTGTTCTGTCCTGTTCCCAGGGAGACGGCTGGCAGTATGCATTTCTCTTTGCTCTCTTTTATTTGTGCTATCTGAAAACTTATAGCCCTGAATTAATCCTGTAATACCAAAATATTCCTTTATCTTAATATTCTGATCCAGTGTAGTTCTACTTATTTTCATTGCCTTCGCAAGAAGTGTTTTTTTGGCTCCCAATTCTACTGCTTCTATCATAAATAATTTCTTTTCAACCTGGTCAGAACGTACCGCTGTTTTTATTAAATATTCACCCCGATATAAATAGAATCTCTTTTTTTTATCTACAAATTTCATTTCCAAATATAGATCAGAACCAACCTTAATCCAATTTTTAGTGTCAAGTTCAGACTGATTAAATTCCAGATCATTATCCATAAAACGCCCCTCCATTCTCTTCTAAATATTACACTGATTGTGTAAAAATTAATAGGGGATAATTGAAGAAATAGCGGTTTTTAGAGTAGTATTAGTTCGGATTTTTGATATTTGCTTCTAAAACAAAGATTTAGGCACTATTTATGGATTGCTGTTAGTGAGGTCTGTTTTAATGATTAAATGTTAAGAATATTTATAGTAGCTGAAATGTGGTAATACAAGTGTTGCTATTCTTAAAAGTTATAATGTTCCCTTCTACCTTCTTACCCATGCTTTCCATTGACAGTGAAATTATTTTGTCCCGTGGCAGCCATAGCTCAATAAACCCATTGCTCATCGTATTCATGGTCTGGTCAATGAGCACAGTCCCATCTTCCTGAACAGCGAGTAACTTGACAGGAACATCCACCAATTCCCCCTGACATCCGGATAAGTAATGGATTTCGCAGTCGTGAGTTTTGTTTATATAGGGAGCCAGTGCCACAATCATGCTTTCCTTCGGCATAGGGATTTCAACAGTTTTATTTTTTGGAAACTTGACAGTTAGTTTATCTGATTCTAGAAAACTGGTTATTTCAGGATTACTGGTCTTCCATTTATTCGCCAATGCCAGTGCCTCTTTTGCATTGAGATTGTTTATTACTTCTGGTGAAACAGATGGTTTTGAGGGGCTTTGGGATTGAACCATTTCCTCTTTTGGACTACAGGATAAAAATAATAATAAAATAACAGACGATAAAGCAATAACAGTGAAATTTCTCATGAGTATATCCTATTTTTATACATTAGTATATTTCTAATATATACTTGATATTTCTGTTTGTCAAGATCCATCATGGATATATAGTTTTTCTCCGGCCTCGATAGGGATGTTCAGCTTATTTTCTACAGGTGGTATTGGGCAGATATAATTATAGTTGTATACACAATAGGGGTTATAGGCATTATTAAAATCTAAAGTAATTTTATTATCTTCAAGTAGAAAAACATCCAGGTATCTGCCCCCGGCATAGGTTTCTGTTCCACTGGTTAAATCGGTAAATGCAATGAAAAATTGATTCGTCACCCATTCACGCCTATTCTTCAGTACCAAAAGCCGATGACTTTTGCCACCCAGTTCAAACTCAACCCATGCATAGCGAATATATGATTCTGTCGATCCATCGTTCATTGTAATGGGGGTCGTTGTATATTCTTTAATTAGTATGAACTTGGCAGATATCTTGTAGTCAGGATTGGGCGAGTAGTAGAGTAGCCCCTGAAAACTGCTCCTATCTTCAAATGGTGATTCCCCTGAATATTCCATGAATCTGTCCAGTTCATGACGTTTTGCATTAATTCTATTTTTGTACATATCTGTTCCTTCACCCTCAAGGCCTGAAAAAACAGCTACTCCTGTGATTATTACTACGGCTGCTATAATTATTATTTTCTCTACGCTTTTCATTATCGTATCAAATCAAATATCGGTAAAATAGTCAAATGTTTATAGATAAAATGAACTTCATCTTATCTATATTATTTCTGCATCCTCAATTCCACATTATTTAACTTCCTGCTTGCAGTAGTATTATTGCCTTTAGTAGCAGGTTGTGCAAGCATACAGGGAACGGTAGATGTTAAAACTGCCTCTCCCCTGTACTTTTGCCAGCAAGACAGAACGCGGGAAAAGTATAAATATCCAAAAGATATTACATGGGATGGAAGGGATCTTAATGGTAACTTTGCCCCGGATGGAGAGTATGTATATTCAACTGAAGCGTGGGATGGATATGGAAACGAAGGAAAGTCCCCTAAGGGAAAAGTTATTATAGATAATACTCCCCCCTCCACAACAGTATCAGCGGATTATTTACTCTTTTCTCCGAATAATGATGGGCGGAAAGATCAGCTGAATATTAAAACCATTAATGCCTCAGCAGAGGATACATGATCCGGGACAGTGTTGAACGTAGATGGCAACCAGGTAATTCAATAGATCTGGGAAAAAAATCCTCTGGAATCAAGTACCTGGGATGGAACTGATAAAGATGGTGTTACTGTTTCTGACGGTACCTACGAATATGTGTTATCAAGCACAGACAGGGGAGGAAATACTTTTTCGGCCAATATAGATGCTATAACAATTGATACCCGCCGTAGTCCGGTAATGCTAAGTATATGAAAATGTAAAGTATTAGGCATAAATTCATTTACTATTATGATTTAAGTTACATTTTCTTTACATTTTCATAACTTCGTTTAGGTGATGAACGTCCTGAGCCATTCAATCAGATCATGATTTCCCTCCCACTGCGGCTTTAACTCTGGGCTCACATCAACATATGCCTTTTCGAATGCTTCCCTTTTCTTACTCGAATCGGTTCTAGCATAAATTTCGGTGGTTTGCACAGAGACATGACCTAGGAGATCCCGAATATACACGATGTTCACCCCCGATTGAAGTAGATGCATCGCTTTGCTGTGGCGAAGACAGTGAGGGGTAAATTGGAGTGGAACCAACGATGCATTTTTCACTCTGGCCAATTCCACATATTTTCTCAGGATATAGCTTATTCCTGCACGGGTAAATTTCCCTCCTTTCCTTCCAGCGAACAGCGGATACTGATTTGAACATGGACTGTTCAGTCCTTTTTCTATCATATACTGGGAAAGAATATCGGCCTGCTTTTCCATCAGCGGCACTATCCGAGCTTTTTTTCCCTTTCCAACAAGCTTTATAGTGCTTGGTGCAGATAACCGAACCATAGATGGTGTAAGATCTGCAACTTCCTGAACTCGGGCTGCCGTATCGTACATCAGAGAAAGAAGTGCGACATCGCGTCTTCCTGATTTTGTACACAGATCAGGCATTTCCAGGAGAAGCTTGATCCCATCAAGTGTCATGTATGTGAGAGTACCCCGCTCTGATTTCTTTACTGGAATATCGAGTATTTTCTGCCATTCGAAAATGAAATCCGGGTATTCAAACTGTAAATACCGGAAGAACGAATGGATTGCAGTAAGCCTCACATTTCGTGTTGCAACTGAACAATTCCTGCCGTTCTCAATCCAGTCAAGGAATTCTCCGACAAGGTCCTTATGAAAATCTTTGAGTTGTAGTTTTTCAATTCGCATTCCTTTTTCATCTCTAAGATATCCAAAGAAGAGTATAAACGAATCACGATACGAGCTCACCGTGTTGGGGCTCAATCCACATACATTCGGCAGGTATTTCGTGAAGAATGCGCTTAAATAATAGGCGAAATCTGTTGGTTTCATGGCATGTCACCTCGAAAAACCTGTGGAAAAACAAATGTACATATTCGGTTTATTTCATCAAGAAGCCGTGGGTACATCTCTGATGTGAGTCTGACATAAGAATCGGTGGCCACAAGGGACTTATGACCAAGATATTTCGACAGTAATGGCAGACAATAGTACAAATCCAGCCCCTGTTCGGCCATACGAGCAAGCGAATGGACGCCGAAAGAATGTCGCAAATCATGCAGCCGTGGCCCCTGACCCTTACCCCCATGGGAGATACCGGCTTGAAAGAGGACTATCCGAAATTTTTTATAAACTGTGCTACGGGAACACTTGTCACCGTTTTGTTTTACAAAAAAGTAGTCAGTGCCGCAGATATTATTTCGGTGGTGAGTCACGTACTGTTCTAATACGATCCTTAACGAGTCCGAAAGCGGTAACCGCCGTTCTTCACCATTTTTTGTTTCATGGATGGTAATACATCCAGCGGTCAGATTGACATCATCACATCTGAGAGAGAGAGCTTCGCTGATCCGTAATCCGCAGCCGTAGAGCAGTCTGAATAGTGATGGAAGGATGTGATGAAGCGATTGATAGTTTGCATGGTAGTCGAGTAAATCGCAGGAAGCGAAGAAATTTGCAAGGTCCTCATGGGTAAAAATATAGGGCTTGAAAGTTGAAGTATATCGTTTCGGGAGTCGGGGTATGAACGAAGGGTATCCGAGTCCGTTTAGATAGGTGGCGAAGTTCTTCACTTCAACTATTCGGTTATACCTGGTGCGATCACCTTCGTTCGCACGACGTTCACACCAAACGGAGAGAATATCCTCGGTAAACCCGATCGATTTATCGGCACGTTCATGAAGAAAGCGGTCGAGATTCTTAAAAACATGAGTGTTCTGCATCTTGTATCCGAGGCTCCGTTTAAATTCCAAATAGGAGGTGAAAAAGGGGGCGTAGGAGCTTTTATACTCAGCCATGGTTAATCACCTCGCTTTTCATGTAGTAGCTCTCGTCTACTGGAGGCACTTCCAGGACACATCGACTCAAGTTTTTCATGTCGATACGCAGGTAAGTCTTTGTTGATTCCGTACTGGCGTGCCCCAAGACTTCAGATATAACTGGAAGCGGTGTCTGCTTCTGGAGTAGCAACCCGGCCAGGCTATGACGAAGTGCATGCGGGCCATGTTTTTTCTTTTCAATATCTGCTATCCCTGCACGCCGCAGGTAAAAAGATACAATACTATGCAGTGTGGGCTCCTGAAGTCTTCGGTCTCCATTGTTGGCATGTAAAAACACATGCGATAACTGCGACATGGGGCACCCGTATTTGAGATAATCAATGATGGCGTTTCCCACCTCAGCAAGAAGCGGTAGTTCGATTCGGTTTTTTGTTTTCGTCTGTATGATAGCGATGATATTTACTGGCCAGAGAAGGTTGTCAAAAGTCAGACCGCAGATATCTGAAGCACGAAGTCCGAGACGACAAGCGAGAAGCAGCATCGCGTAATCACGTTTTCCTTTTGGGTTCCCCCGATCAACTGCTGAAAGCATCCGCTGGATCTCTTCTTCTGTATACGTGGTAGGTAGTTTTGCTTCTTTTTTGTAATTATCCTTCGGCACCAGATACGACCAGTCAACGGATAGGATGCCTTCACTTACCAAGTACCTCAAAAAAACTCGCAGAGAACTGAGCGTGCAGTGAATGGTAGCCTTTGTGGAAAAACTTAAGACTTTGATGAATCCAAGAATATCGGCTTGCGACAGCTCAGAAAGATCTTTTCGCCCTGCAGCATCTAGATATTTATAAAACCGACTGAGATAGATTCTGTTCTCACTGATAGTATCGGGGGATAATCCGCGTGCTCTGCGGTATTCCAGAAATAAATGAATACTTTCTCCGATTCTCCCATGAAGCAGTTTTGGGGTGTTCTTAATTCTGTAGGGGATCATTCCCGTTAAGTGGTACTCGACCAGGACGTTTGCACATCGAATTGCGGATTTGTCATCGGTAGAGAGGTGTTTATACTCACCATTGCCGATGATCTCTCTGATGAATTGCTCACATTCGGTAGCCGAGTAGATAGAGAACCCCTTTTCAGCGATGAACTGCCGAATTAGCTCTACGTGCCGACGAAATTTCTGAATGTATTGGGGAGAGTAGTTTTTCCGCTTGTAAAACGAGATAACCTCCTCTGCCATAGAATCCAGAGATCTTTGATGTGTACTTGAATCCATTTGATTCCTCCAAAAAACTGAATTGGCTTAGCGCCTTCTTCAGTATAGGAGTTATGAAAATGGAAAGAGAATAGAAACGATTTACTTACGATAAAGAGAGTTAGATAATGAACTTAACATTTTCATATACTTAGCATTACCGCGAATATGTAAAGCTTTACATATTCGCGGTAACATTGACTGCTTCTGAGAAATACTTCTCTCCAAATAATGACGGCAAGAAAGACAGCATCTCTTTTCTGCCTGTTGTTGGTCAGCTATCTGATGTTGTGAGTTGGAGCATTGATGTGGTAAGTACTGAACTTTCTTCAGATACACAAGTTGCAAATGGAAAAGGGGCTCCTTCAAAGAGCATCAATTTTGACGGGTTCTCACCCGATAAGAATATTCTGTCTGATGGAAACTATAAAGCAGTTCTGAGTGTGCTTTTCAAAAATGGAAACATTTCTGAAGCTGAGATAGTAACATTTATTATTGACACCAAAACTCCTTTGATTAATAGCCTTTCAGCAGATTTTCTACTGTTTTCACCTGATGGGGATGGCAATAAGGATAATATTAACATACAGCAGGAAACAATGCTGTAAAAACATTAGGAGCCATAGTACTCGATACAAGACCGAAGCCTGTTTCTCTTACTACTGACACGTTATTCTTTTCTCCAAACAGTGATGGGAAAACAGCTCAGAAAGAGATTGCTCCGGATGGATCATATTTTCACCCAATGGGGATGGACGGAAAGATAATGTCCAGATCAACCAGAGCGGTAGTGTTGAAGACCTTTGGGAAGGAGTTGTAACCGATGTAACCGGAACCAATATTATTAAACAGTCCTGGAAGAGCAAACCACTATCTTTTGTATGGATCGGTTTATCTTCAACTGGAAAGATAGTACCAAATGGTGACGGGAAAAAGATGCGATTACGCTTAATACCACAGCTGTAATCCCAGCAGGGATTACAAGCTGGTTTGTATCAATAATAGACAACAAAGGGAATCCATGGAAAACTTTTACGGGGAAAGATACCCTCGAGGACTCGATCGTATGGAATGGTAAATGCTCTGATGGCAGCATTGTGGAAGGTAATTTCCTATGCAGAGCTGACTCAATTAAAAAGGCACTTGTTGAAAGGGGTATTGAAGTGAACCGACTTTCAACCTTTGGAATGGGGGACCCAGCCTTTGATCCCAAACAGCGATTTGGATAATCGGTGGAAAAACCGAAGAGTTGAATTTATTCTGCTCAACAATAAGATTAATCAAATACACTCATGCTTGGGACTCTTCAAACAAAACCGCTCCTTTTTCCAGAATATCCAGCTGACGAGCACGGGCTATTGCCTGAGTTCGGCTTCGAACAGCCAGCTTACTAAAAATCCTGTTGATATGCCATTTCACAGTCCCTACGCAAATAAAGAGCTTTTCCCCTATTGCTTTGTTTGTAAGACCCTCTGTGATAAGCTTTAGTACTTCCTGTTCTCTTGGGCTGAGTGCTTCAGTAAGGTTTCCAGATCGGTGATTAGCTGAAGGTATAGATGTTATAGCAGTTTGCTGTGCATCGGTTGAAATACGCCTTACATCCTCTAGCTTGATATTGTTCAATAGAATATTAACAAAAGCTGGTGCAATTTTAGTCAGTTGTGCCAGCAAGTCCAAAATCTTTTTCCCTTCATTAAGAAAAACACGTTGGTACTGCTCTGATGCTGCCATATGAAGAGCCTCTTTAAGACAGCCCAGAGCTTCTTCCTTATGGTTTAGCTTTGCTTCTGTTATGCTTTGCAAAATGCAAACTTTAATTAGGGTGCCATAGGCTTCAGATCCTCTCATTTTTTGTTCCAGCTTAAAAAGAATGCCATGTGCATCCTTTGCCATATCCTGAGCCAATAAAAGACGGGCATAGGTCAGATATTGGATTTCATAGCCAGGCTTGAGTCGATCGTTTGGGGTAAAGCCCCTCTCTTTTGCCCAGTTTAGGACAGGCTTAATATTTCCACACCTTATAAGGAATTCCGATTCAGTAGCTGCGGCCATTTCCATTGCATAGAAAAAATTGATTCCCTTGGCTTCGAGCCGTGCTTCATGTATAGTTTTAAGAGCCATGTCAATTTCGCCTCGGGCTTCATAAATCAGAGAAAGTGTTACTATCCCCCTCCAGCCCAGCACTGTCCCTGCTGAAAAACCCTTACAATAATTCAAACCTCTGATGGTGTATTTTTCAGCTTTATTCAGTTTATTTGACTCATAGTATAATCTTCCTAAAGAAAGATAGGCTAAATCGACGCAAGGTGGTGAGTCTCCATCTTTAGTCGTTTTATAACGAAGAATAAATTTCTGACAGGTATCCAATGCAGCCATTCGTTGGCCTTTTTCATTCTGGACAGCAAGGTATTCTGACAATAGACTAAATTCGGCAAAAGGGTGAGGTGGATAATCATTGTTGGAAAATGCTTTTTGGAGAGTATTGAATGATGCTATTAATTCTCCTGCCTGCCTCTCTGCATAACTTAGGGCAATCAATGTTCCAATTCTATTGAATGGATCGAGTTTATCAATATTCTTCTGAGATTGCCTTACAAATTGAAGGCTTTTGTTTTTATTGTTAACAACACTTACCCAGGCTTTAAGCATTTGAACATTGTCTAAACTAAACTCAATTAATTCTGATTTAGTGCTACTATTATTAATCTGTAGACTGGATATCAATTCTTCGAACTTTCCTGAAAAAAACATCATCCAGTTTATGTATGGGTTAAGGGTTGGCCTGGCAGGCAGGATGTTCTGGGGAATTTGGTTTAACCAGGTTTGCAACATGTCTAATTTACCAGTTCGAAATACATCGTTTATCCCAGACTCTATTAACCTGACAATTTCGGCTGTATTGTGACCTCCTGATATACAGTTTAGGGCATCAGCCACCATATCATTCTGTTCAAACCATTTCACCGCTTTTTGTTTGATATCGGTCCATTGCTTTGTATCTACAACTGTCTGAAGAAATAGGGCAAATAAAGGGTGATAACGATACCATTTATTTGCCCTATCAATATTAAATATAAAAAGGTTCTCATTTGTTATTATTTCAAGAAATAAAATGCTATCATCCCTGTCCATTATTTTATCATAAAGTTCAGGGCTAAATCGATCAAATCCAGATGTTTGACAAAGGAATTCCTTGATTGATGGAGGCAGGTTTTCATAAACCTGATCATTGAAGTACTCCATTGTCTGGAAATTGCCAACGCCGAATTTTTGAATTCCTTCCTCAATATTATCCTCATCAAGATCTCTAATGGACTCGGAGGCTAATTGCAGTCCAGTTATCCATCCTTCTGTAACATTGTGGATTTTTTCGATTTGTTGATTGTTTAGTTTAAGTTTTTCTGTATTTATTAGAAAATCCATTGCCTCATCATAATTGAAACCCATATCTTCAACTTTAAGCTCTGTTAATTTATTGTAAGATCGTAAACGAACAAGGGAAAGTGTAGGTAATACTCTGGTTATTATTACAAGGTGCATAGAAGGCGGTTGGTGATCCATTACATACTGAACAACTTTATGTATTGGTTCTGAATTAATTAAATGATAATCTTCCAGTACAAAAATTATCGGTTTTAGCTGAATGCTTAAATCATTAATAATTGTGTTTAGAAGTGATTCCACTGATGAAGGAAAAGGGTCCCTAATTAAATTTTGTATCTCTGATCCTATAGACTTGTCTATTTTCTGCAACGCAGCCAGGAAGTATGATAGAAATCGAACCAGATCATTATCATCACTTTCAAGGGTTAACCATGTATATCTACGATCAGTACTAAACAGCCAATTTGTTACTAAAGTTGTTTTTCCATAACCAGCGGGTGCAGCCACAAGGGTTAATCGAGAGTCAGAGTAAAGACGGTCGTTCAATTGTTTTATTAAATGCCAACGCGGAACTACAGATTTTGGTAGTGGAGGTAGGAAAAATTTCGTAATGAGGAATTGTTCAAATCCTGTAAATTTATCTTCGGCTGATTTATCCATTTGTTATGTTCAATCTAATTAAGTCTATCAGGGTTGTCAATATATCAAAAGAGAGCTTATCACTATGGAACCTAACCATATACCTAACTTTAGTAAGGTTGCAAAAATACATTTAATTGGTACTATTAAATCAGCGTATATTTTGTCAAATGGATATATTCATAGATATAGGAGGGATATATGAATAATTACAGAAAAACGATTAAGAGGCTGACTGAGAAACAAATAAAGAATGAGGGAATAATAAACAATCACATTCTTCAACTAGGCAGGCAGCTGGCTAAGACAGAACTGTCAACACTGGATAATACTCCACTAAAAGATACTTATCTCGAAATTAATAGGCTTTCTACTCATTCTGAGGAAAATAGAAAAAAAATTGATCAGGTTGATAATCTGGAAAGAGAGATAAATGTTCTGAATTCTGAATCAGTGCAGAATAACAAAATAATAAATGTAAAAAAGAAAGAAGTAAAAACCCATTACGAAGAGCTTGGATTTGCTGCCTATACATCATTTAATGAGAATACTCAAAAAGACAGTGCTTATGAGGGGCTTTTTGTTGATGTAGAAAAATTTGAAGGGAAATTAACCCTAATAGAGAAAAAAATTAATAAGATCACTAATCTGGGAACTAGCAAAACACTGCTAAATAAAATGGCTAACCGTAGTAAACTTATTTATCTTCAGACTTTATTAAAGACTAAACACCTTAATCAATCCAGACTTTACAGTAATCTTGGTGAAAAGGTATTTAAATCAGATTTTCTTTCTGTAATTGGGGATACTTCTCTTATTAATAATATGAAACCCATTCTAGAAGCACAGGAGCTGGTAGAAACCCTGGTTAAAAAAGATGAATCGATATTTTCAAAGAAAAACAAATTATTAGATGAAATTGAAAGACTTGATGGTAATGGTGG
>JAQIBN010000115.1 GCA_027859095.1 Spirochaetia bacterium
TATTCTTCATCCCATTGGGATGTATAAATTTTTTGAATATCTAAATCATTAAGAATTGAATTAAATCGTTTCTGATAATTTGTATGAAATAAATTAATATCTTTAAATTTTCTTTTAAGTTCATTTTGATTTATTGTCTGTACTCGCTGATTAAAAAACTCCAACTCAAAAGATGAAAAGAGACCTGTGAATGCCAAAAAAATAAAAATTGAGGAAAGTATAACTGTAATTAATAGACTTAAAGCTATTCTTTGAAGTGAAGTCATCAACTTATGATCAAACCCCTCCATTTTATAAGATAGTATTCAACACTTCATTATCGGCATAATTACCGTCAAGAGTAAGAGTAAAAAACAAAAAGGGCCATCAAAAATAACTTTTGATGGCCCCTTCAATATGAATTTTATTAAACTATTTTGTTTCTGTTTCTAATTCAACTGCATCTGCATTTACAGGAGCTTCTTCAGCAACAACTGCTTCAGTTGCTTCAGTTACTGCCTTTTCAACCTTCTTCTCATTCTTATTACTTGCTTTTTTTGTTTTCTTTGGTGTTTTATCTTTATCAGAAGAACCACCTTCTTTATCAACAAGTTCAAGAATCACCATATCAGCAGCATCGCCTTGTCTGGTTCCTAATTTTAATACTCTTGTATAACCACCGGGTCTATTTTCATTTCTTGGTGCTATATCTGTAAATATCTTTGCCAGGATTTCTTTATCCTTAATATCACGAGCAACAAGTCTTCTATTATGAACAGAATCAACTTTTGCTCTGGTTATCATTTTCTCAACTGTTCTCTTTACTGCAGTAGCTTTAGACTTTGTTGTAGTAATTCTTTCGTACCTAAAGAGAGAAGTTGCCATATTTCTGTGTAAAGCTTTTCTATGACTTTCTTTAAGCCCAAGCTTATTGAAACCTACTCTATGATTCATTTTCTTCTTCCTCATTCATTTCGAGTTTTCTTGAGGTTTTAAGAACACTATAATCAGTCATTCCAAAACTCAGGTTCCACTCTTTAAGTTTTTCTTTTATTTCAAGTAATGATTTTTTCCCAAAGTTCCTTGTTTTTGCAATCTCATCTTCAGATCTTAGGGTTAAATCACCAATAGATCTTATATTTGCATTTTTTAAACAATTACTTGATCTTACTGAAAGCTCAAGTTCTTCAACTGGGGTTTCGAGGATAGCTTTAATTCTTTCCTCTTCTTCATCAACTTCTTCATCACCAGATACAGCATCTTCATCAAAATTTATAAAAATAGTAAAGTGATCTTTTGCAATTTTTGCTGCTTCAGCCAGAGCATCTGCAGGACTTATTGTACCATCGGTATGTATTTCAAGAATCAGTTTATCATAATCATTACGCTGTCCAACACGTGTATTCTCTATAGAATATTTTACACGCTTTATAGGTGAAAAAACTGCATCTAATGGTATAGTTCCAATGACTTCAATATATTTTTCATTTATTTCAGAAGGGACATATCCTCTTCCATGATCTACCTGAATCTCAAAATCAATCTTAGCTTTTTCCATCATTGTAAATAGTTCAAGATCACCATTTGTAACAACCACACCTTCAGTATTTCCAAAAGCAGAACAAGTAACAACACCGGGTCCTGAAAATTCAACCATAATTGTCAATTGATCAACACCTTCAGGTAATTTAATCTGAAGTTGTTTTAAGCGATTCAAAACTTCTGGTGTATCTTCAGCTACTTCAGCTATAGATTCATATTCACTTGATATCATATGAGGAGTTCCCTCCTCATTATATGTGGTAATTTTAACAGCCGTTACAGCATAGCCCTGTATAGATGAGAGTAATACCCTTCTAAGAGTATTGCCTATTGTTGTTCCATACCCTCTTTCAAAAGGGTATGCAATAAACTTCCCATAGTTGGTGTCTACTTCGCTGTGCTCAAAGGTTATCCCTTTCGGCATCTTGAATCCCTTTAAAAGGTTTTTCTGCGCCATGTAAACTCCTATCTAGAATAAAGTTCTACGATTAACTGTACATTCACATCAAGAAGATCTGTTACTTCACTTCTTTGTGGAAATGCATTAATTTTACCTTTCATCTCATCCGGATTTAGATCCAACCATGGATAAACCCCGGCTTTTGTATATTCTTTGAGACTTTCCTTGATAACAACCATTTTCTGGCTTTTGGACTGAACTGTAACTTCATCATTTATTTTTAAACGATAAGATCCTATAGTTACTCTCTTTCCATTTACTAGAATATGCCCATGAGAAACAAGCTGTCTTGCCTGTTTTCTCGAAGATGCAAATCTCATTCTATAAACTGTGTTGTCCAATCTTCTTTCCAACAAAGTAATAAGATTATCACCTGTTTTTCCAAGTAATCTGTCCGCTTCCTTGAAAGTTAGTTTAAATTGTTTCTCCAACATTCCAAAAGTTCTTTTTAACTTCTGCTTTTCCCTTAACTGTATCCCATAATCAGAACGTTTTTTAGCTCTGAATCGTGGGCCTTTACCAGGAGGAGTTGCTTTTTTTGCTATTGGACACTTTGCACTATAGCATCGCTCTCCTTTAAGGAAGAGCTTTGTATTCTCAGTTCGACACAATCGACACTGAGGGCCAACATATCTTGCCATATTCTACCTCTTTATACTCTTCTTGTCTTTTTAGGTCTGCAACCATTATGTGGAATCGGTGTAACATCTTTTATGCTACGTACAATAAGGCCAAGATTCCCAAGAGAACGAATTGCTGACTCACGTCCAACACCAGGTCCCTTAACTAAAACATGAACCTCTTTAAGACCGAAATCAATCGCTTTTTTTGCTGCTGTTTCTGCTGTAACCTGAGCTGCATAGGGAGTAGATTTTTTTGCGCCGCGAAAACCTAAACCACCTGCACTTGCCCAGGATACTGCATTTCCATTTAAATCAGTAACAGTAACAATTGTATTATTAAAAGTTGCCTGTACAAAAACTTTACCTTCATATACAGTCTTCTTCGATTTCTTTTTTACTTTAGCCACTTATGTCCTCCAACCCTACTTCTTCTTTCCAGCTACAGTTTTCTTCTTACCTTTTCTGGTTCTAGCGTTTGTTTTTGTTCGCTGTCCTCTTACGGGTAATCCTCTTCTATGACGAAGACCTCTGTAACAGCCAATATCCATTAAACGCTTAATGTTTAAGGCTGTCTGGGTTCTAAGTCGACCTTCTACTGTGTAATCTTTGTCAATTGTTGCTCTCAATTTGTTAACATCTTCGGCCGTTAAATCGTTAATTCTGATGTTAACATCTATGTCATTTTTCTTACAAATATCCACAGCAGATGTTCTACCTATTCCATATATGTAGGTCAGTGCAATTTTTACTGCCTTATTAGGAAGGTCTATTCCTGAAATTCTTGCCATTTAATTGATCCCCCTACTTCTGCCTCTGCTTATGTTTAGGGTTATCACAAATAATTCTGACAACCCCTTTTCTTCTAATAACCTTACATTTGTCACACATAGGTTTTACACTTGCTCTTACTTTCATATTTCTATCCTCTATAAATTACGAGATCTAATCTTGCTTTTTTTCATTATTCCATCATGATGGTGCATTCGTAAATGACCTTCAATCTGAGACATTGTATCAAGATCGACACCAACCATTATAAGTAAAGAAGTACCACCCATAAGCATGGCTACTTCAATTGGAAAACTAAATAATTTTTGAACAATTGTCGGTATTACTGCTATAAAGGCCAGAAATATCGACCCCGGTAAAACTATCCGATTTAATATCTTCGAAAGATGTTCTTCAATCTTCTCAACACGGATACCAGGTATTGAACCACCATTTTCTCTTATCTGCTTTGCTATCTCTACAGGGTTAAGTGTAACCTGTGTATAAAAATATGCAAAGAAAATAATTAAAAGAGTATATGTAATAATATAAGGTATCCCCTGAGGGCGGAGCCAATAAGAAAAACTTGCCAGCCAATTTACTTCAGGGCCTAAACTACCTGCTATCTGTAATGGAAAAGTAAGAACAGAGGATGCAAAAATAACTGGTATTACTCCGGATGGATTTATTTTAAACGGAATATAAGTACTTTGTGCACCATACATTTTACGTCCAACTACACGTTTTGCATAATTTACAGGTATTTTTCTTTGTCCTTGCTGCTCGTAAATAACCAATGCAACAACTGATACAAACATTGCCAGAACAATAATAACATGTACTGTGTTTATTTCACCAGTTTTAACCATCCTGAAAAGAGTAATAAAACCACCTGGCATTCGAGCTACAATACCGGCAAAAATTATAAGTGATATACCATTACCTACACCACGCTGGGTTATCTGTTCACCAATCCATATTAGGAAAACAGTTCCTGTTGTTACTGTAAGCATTGCAATAATTGTATATTGTAATCTACCCATTGTAATAGCATTAGGTATTGAATTAGCATATACAGTTACTACATAGGACTGAAGAACACAAATTACAAGTGTTGCATATCTTGTAATTCTTTGTATTTTCTTTCTTCCACCATCTTCTTCAGATAATTTCTTTAATGACGGTATAACCAGAAGTAATAACTGCATTATAATTTGTGCAGATATATATGGCATAATTCCAAGCATAAATATAGAAAAGTTCTTAAATGCTCCACCGGCAAAAAAGTCAATATATTCGGTTATACCTATGTTACCGGAACCCTTTTGTGACATAAAATAAATTTTCAAAGCATTTATATCAATACCAGGAATAGGTAATGTTGCACCAAGCCTAAAGACCACTAACATTGAAAGAGTAAAAAGTATCCTCTCTCTCAGGTCTTTAATTCTAAACACATCAAATAACGCGTTATTGGTCATCGCTACCTTCTTTAACCATAACTTTCCCACCAGATTTCTCTATTTTCTCTCTGGCACCAGCAGTGATTTTTTTAATTTGAACATCTAGTTTTATATTGAGCTCACCATTGCCTAATATTTTAACATGGGAATTTTTTCCTTTTAAAAGGTCTTTTTCCCGTAAAGATTTTTCATTTACAACATCACCATCTTTATACTTTTCCTCAAGTCTGGAAACATTAATAACAGTATAAATCTCTTTAAAAGGATAATTTGAAAATCCCCTATGAGCAATTCTTCTATAAAGGGGCATCTGACCACCTTCAAAACCCGGGCGTGTTCCACCACCAGATCTCGAATTCTGACCATCATGACCTCTACCAGCAGTTCGGCCTTTACTAGCTGTACCCCGACCTACTATACTTTTTTTTCTATTTGCCCCAACTGGAGCTTTAATCTGTTCCATGTCTATTTGATCTCCTCAACTTTCACAAGATGTGATACAGCATTGACCATACCCATGATAACAGGAGTCATTTCCTGTTCAACCGAACTATTCATTTTCTTTAAACCTAAAGCTTTTACAGTTCTTCTTTGTTCAGGCAAACGACCTATTACACTTCTAACAAGTTGTATACGAATTCTTTTAGCTTTTTTCTTAGCCATCATTAACCCCACATCTCGACAAGGGATTTGCCCCTGTCTTTAGCAATTTTTTTAGCATCAAAAATATTTTCTAACCCATCAAAAGTTGCTTTTACAATATTCATAGTATTTTTTGAACCTAAAGATTTACTCAAAATATCATGAACTCCACAAGCTTCCATAATAGCTCTTACTGGACCCCCTGCAATTACACCGGTACCTGGAGAAGCTGGTTTTAAAAGTACACTTGCACTTTTAAAATTACCAATAATTTCATGTGGTACAGTAGAATTTTTTACAGGAACAATTATAAGATTTTTTTTAGCTTTTTCATTACTTTTTCTGATTGCTTCAGCAACATCATTTGCTTTACCAAAACCCCAACCAACACGGCCGTTTCGGTCACCCACTACCATAAGAGCAGAAAATGAGAACCTTCTACCACCTTTTACTACCTTGGCAACTCTGTTAAGTTTTATTAGTTTTTCAATAAATTCTTTATCTCTTTCCACAATTCCCCCTAAAACTTAATGCCGGATTTTCTGGCACCATCTGCAATACTTTTCACGATACCGTGATAGAGGTATCCATTTCTATCAAAAACAATTGTGGAAATCTTCAATGCCTTCAGCTTGTCACCAATAGCCTCACCAATCTTTCCTGCATTTTCAACATTGTTCTTAAAATCTTTAAAAGACCCTTCCAAAGTGCCGACAGATGCAAGCGTATGCCCTGCATTATCATCGATAACCTGAACATACATATTCCTGGAACTTCTAAATACAGTCATTCTAGGTTTAACAGCTGTTCCGGAAATGGACTTACGAATATGTTTTTTTCGTCTGATTCTTCTTTTACCTTTTTCTACAACTCTTTTCATACCCGAACCTACTTAATACCAGATTTTCCGATTTTTCTTCGGAGTGTCTCTTCTTCGTACTTTATACCTTTACCTTTATAAGGTTCAGGTGGACGAAGGGATCTTATCTCGGCACATGCCTGACCAACTTTCTGTTTATCAATACCAACTACAGTTATTTTGTTGGTACCTTCACAAGTTATGGTTAAATCTTTACTAATATGATATTCAATTTGAGTTGAGTAACCGAGGTTAAGTAAAAGAATATCTCCTTTTACTTCAACTCTGTAACCAACACCGTTTACAAGTAATGATCTTGTAAAACCTGATGATACACCTGTTACCATATTATTAATCAATTGTCTATACAATCCATGAAAAGCATTTGCTTTTTTAGAATCAACAGTTACATCTAATACTACTGTACCATCTTTAACTTCAATAGACACTTCAGGTTTATAGCCCTGAGTTAATTTCCCTTTGGATCCTTCAACTGTTATTATACTATCAGCTGTACCGACCTTTACACCCTGTGGTATCTGGACCGGTAATTTACCAATTCTTGACATATCTACCTCACCTTACCAAACAGAGCAAATCAGTTCACCACCGATTTTCTTCTCTGAAGCCTTTCGACCTGTTATAACCCCTGTTGATGTTGATACTATAAGAACACCATGCCCATTATAAATTCTAGGCATTTTTTTATATCCCATATAGAATCTTCTACCAGGAGTAGAAATCTTTTTAAGACCATGAATAATAGGTTTTTCTTCTGTATCATATTTAAGAAAAATTCTGATACTATTAATATTATCCTTTGTAGTCTTTTTAAAGTTTTTTATATATCCCTCATTTTTAAGTATCTTAACAACTTCAAGTTTTAACTTAGAAGTAGTTACATCAACTTTTTCGAAACGCGCACTACTGGCATTACGAATTTTTGTAAGCATATCTGCTAAAGGATCTGATACTGACATTTCGTTCTCCTTACCAGCTGGATTTTGTTACACCAGGAATTAAGCCCTGACTGGCCAGTTTCCTGAAACAAATCCTACACATCTGAAATTTTCTCATATACCCTCTGGGTCGACCACATACTCTACACCTATTAACAATACGTGTACTGTACTTTGGTTTCCGCTGGGCTTTTATAATCATAGATTTCTTTGCCACAATTAAACTCCCTACTTCTTAAAAGGCATACCAAGTTTCTTTAAAAGAACTCTAGCTTCCTGATCTGTATTTGCTGTTGTAACAATAGCTACATTTAATCCACTTATTCTCTCAATTTTATCATAATCTATCTCAGGGAAGATTATCTGTTCAGTAACTCCCATTGAAAAATTACCATGACCATCAAAGGCATTAGGATTAATTCCCCTAAAATCTTTTATACGGGCTATTGCTACATTCATCAATCTATCCAAAAACTCCCACATCTGATTACCTCTTAAAGTAACCTTTGCTCCAATCTCCTGCCCTTCACGTAACTTAAAGTTAGAGATTGATTTACGAGCCTTCGTTTTAACAACATGCTGACCTGAAATAAGTTCTAATTCCTTTACAGCGGATTCAAGAAACTTTTTATTGGTAATTGCATCACCCACACCAACATTGATAGAAACCTTTTCTATTTTTGGTATTTCCATAGTTGATTTATAACCGAATTCTTCAAAAAGTTCTTTTGCCACTTTTTCATTATAAAGCCTCTTTACATTAGGTACATACTGTTCCATTAGAGCACTTCTCCATTTTTCCTGGCAAATCTTACTTTTTTACCATTCTCAAATTTATATCCAACTTTTGTTACCTGACCGGATTTAGTTGTCATTGCAACATTAGATAGATGCAAGGGTGCTTCTATCTCTATAATGCCGCCCTTATCTTGCTGACTTTTTTTCTTACTGGCCTTTTTAACCATATTCAGTCCCTGAACAATAACTCTTCCAGCAACTTTGTCAACCTTCAACACACGTCCGGTTTTACCTTTTTCTTTACCAGTTAAAACCTTTACGGTATCATCTTTTTTTATCCTGGTTTTCATTTTCTCTTTCATGACAACCCCTTAGAGCACTTCCGGAGCAAGGGAAACAATCTTCATCTGCCCAGTTTCTCTTAATTCTCTTGCTACAGGTCCAAAAATACGCTTACCTCTTGGATTCATATTCGCATCGATAATAACACAAGCATTATCATCAAATCTAATATATGTTCCATCAGGTCTTCTGTATTCTTTTTTAGTTCTTACAATAACAGCTTTTTGCACTTCACCCTTACGAATTGCTGCATTTGGTATAGCATCTTTTACCGCAACAACAATTATATCACCTATTCCAGCAATTTTTCGCTTGCTACCGCCAAGAACTTTTATGCACTGAACTCTTTTTGCGCCACTATTATCTGCTACATTCAGATATGTCTGCATCTGTATCATAACGCAACTCCTTTTATACTATTTTGCCCGTTCAACAATTGTTGAAAGACGCCAGTGTGTATCTTTACTGACTGGTCTACACTCAACTACTGTAACAGTATCACCTACATGAGCATCATTATTCTCATCATGTGCCTTAACTTTTTTAGTACTTTTAACGTACTTCTTGTAAAGTCCATGTAAAGTTTTTGTTGTAATAGCAATAACTATGGTTTTATCCATTTTATCACTAACAACCTGCCCTGTAAAAGTTTTTTTATTTACATCCATTTCCAAGCCTCTCTTATCCTCTGCTCTACTTTTTTCTGATTTTAAGAGCGTATTCATGAATAATTGTATTCAACCTGGCAATAGACCTGCGCATTATCCTCAATTGAAGAGGATTCTCAACATGCCCCATAACCTTGTTAATACGAAGATCAAGTAATTTTCGACTTAGCTCTTCTTTCTTTGTTAACAACTCATCATAAGTTAAATCATTAATTGAATCTTTCATTATTTACCCCAGATCCCTTCTTGCTACTATCCTTGTTTTGATAGGAAGTTTTGCACCGGCAAGAGTTAACGCTTCTTTTGCAAGAATACTATCTACTCCCGACATTTCAAACATTACTGCTCCGGTTTTTACAACAGCTACCCAACCTTCAGGATTACCCTTACCTTTACCCTGTCTTGTTTCTGCAGGCTTCTTAGTATAAGGCATATGTGGGAAAATTCTTATCCAGACTTTTCCACCACGTTTAATTTTTCTAGTCATAGCAATACGAGCAGCTTCAATTTGACGATTAGTTATCCATTTTGGTTCAAGAGCCATTAAGCCGTATTCACCAAAGGAAACCTTATTGCCCTTTTGAGCAACACCATCTCTCTTACCTCTTTGAAGTTTTCTATATTTAGTTCTTTTTGGACTAAGCATACTTACTGTCTCCTTGATGGAGCCGGTTCTCTTGTTTTCTTAACTAGTAAACCTGCATCATCCTTACGGTCATTTTTATAAACATCACCATTATAGACCCAAACTTTTACCCCAATCAGACCAAAAGTAGTTATTGATTCAGCAAATCCATAGTCAATTCCAGCTCTAAGAGTATGCAAAGGGATCCTTCCCTCTTTACTCCACTCAGTTCGTGCCATTTCTGCCCCGCCAAGTCTACCACTAATTCTAATTTTTACACCCTGAACACCAGCTTTCATTGCATTTGCAACAGCCATCTTAAGTACTCGTCTAAAAGAGCCTCTTGTTTTCAACTGTCTTGCAACACCTAAAGCAATCAATTGAGCATC